>JBHWTG010000124.1:0-8506 GCA_043427735.1 Tsuneonella sp.
GTGGGACGGCTACCCGGCGGCGCGCGCGCGGCTTCTCGGCGCGGCGCGCAACGCGGGCGCGAACCTCGTCACGCTGACCGGCGACACGCACAACGCCTGGGCGTTCGAGCTGGCTCACGGGGGGGAGCCCGCCGGAGTCGAGTTCGCCGGGCAGTCGGTCACTTCACCGGGGTTCGAAGGCTCGCTCGGCAAAGTGCCGCCGGGCGATCTTGCCGCGTCGCTTGTCGCGCACAACGCCGCGCTCAGGTGGGCCGACACCAGCCGGCGCGGCTACATGGCGGTCGAGCTGACCCCGCACGCGGCGGCGTGCGAATGGCGCTTCGTCGGCGACGTGCGGCGTCGCTCCGGGACCCTCGCCGGCACGCACCGCATGGCCGCGGCGCACGGCGCGAACCGGTTCACCGGTTGAGCCGGAACGCGTTCGGCGCTATCATCGGCGGCATGGCGCACCGCGTTCCCTCCGCGCTGACTACCACCACCCCGGTTTCCCGGGGGCGGTCGGTCGCGCGTTAGCGCGGTCAGCCGCCGCCCGGTTTCGGGCAAGGCGGCGTCACCTTCCCGAAACCGCCGTCCACCTGACGCCTTCCGGCTCCGGGGCCTTTGTGCCAAGGGCCGCGCGACAGGAACGAAGGTATCCATGAGCGAGCTTCTCAAGATCAGCCTGCCCGACGGTTCGGTGCGCGAGGTCGCCCCCGGCACCACTCCTGCGGCCATTGCCGCGGCGATCGGCCCGGGCCTCGCCAAGGCCGCGCTCGCCGCGCGGGTCGACTACGGCAACGGGCCCGAGCTGCGCGATCTCAATCGTCCGCTCGAGGCCGACGCGGTGCTCGCGCTCGTCACCAGCCGCGACGAGGCCGAGGCGCTCGAGCTCGCCCGGCACGATTATGCGCACGTGCTGGCGGAAGCGGTTCAGGCGCTGTGGCCCGGCACGCAAATCACGTTCGGCCCCGCCACCGACGACGGGTTCTACTACGACGTCATGGCCCCCGCCGGCCGCGCGCCGTTTTCGGCCGACGACCTGCCGGCGATCGAGGAGAAGATGCGCGAGATCATCCGCGCCGACAAGCCGCTCACCCGCGAGGTGTGGAGCCGCGAGCGGTTGATCGAGAAATGGCGCGCCGAGGGCGAGACGTTCAAGGCGGAATGGGCCGCCGAACTGCCCGAAGGCGAGGAGCTGACGGTCTATCACTCGGGCCCCCCGGGGGACGAAGGCTCGTGGCTCGACATGTGCCGCGGGCCGCACCTGCCCTCCACCGGCAAGCTCGACCCGGCGGCGTTCAAGCTGACGCGCGTCGCCGGCGCCTACTGGCGCGGCGATCAGAAGAACGCGCAGCTGACGCGTATTTACGGCACCGGCTGGCTGAACAAGAAGCAGCTCGATGCGCACCTCCACCGGCTCGAGGAGGCCGCCAAGCGCGACCACCGCAAGCTGGGCCGCGAGATGGACCTGTTCCACCTGCAGGAAGAAGCGCACGGAAGCGTGTTCTGGCACCCGCAGGGCTACAGGATCTGGCGCGCGCTCGAAGCCTACATGCGCCGCGCGATCGACGGTGCGGGGTACCGCGAGATCAAGACGCCCCAGGTGATGGACGCCCGCCAGTGGGAGCAGTCCGGCCACTGGGGCAAGTACCGCGAGAACATGTTCGTCATCCCCGACGAGGTGCCGAACGTGGCGGACGAGGGCCCGCTGGTCTCGGACGAGGCGCAGTGGATGGCGCTGAAGCCGATGAACTGCCCGGCGCACGTGCTGGTATTCCGCCAGGGCCTCAAGTCCTACCGCGACCTGCCGCTGCGGCTCTACGAGAACGGCTGCTGCCACCGCAACGAGCCCCACGGCGCGCTGCACGGGCTGATGCGCGTGCGCCAGTTCACGCAGGACGACGCGCACATCTTTTGCCGCGAAGACCAGATCGTCGAGGAAGTCCGCCGGTTCTGCGAGCTCGACGACCGCATCTACAAGGACTTCGGGTTCACCTATTCGGTCAAGCTCGCGCTGCGGCCCGAGCAGCGCTACGGCTCGGACGCCGATTGGGACAAGGCCGAGGCCGAGCTGCGCCAGGCGGTGATCGACGCGGGCCTCGCCACCGAGGAATATGGCTGGGAGGAACTGCCCGGTGAAGGCGCGTTCTACGCCCCCAAGCTCGAATGGCATCTGACCGACGCGATCGGGCGGACCTGGCAGGTCGGCACGATCCAGTCCGACCGCGTGCTGCCCGAGCGGCTCGACGCGAGCTACATCGGCGAGGATGGAGAGAAACACCGCCCGGTGATGCTGCACCGGGCGATCTTCGGCAGCTACGAGCGCTTCATCGGCATCCTGATCGAGCATTTCGCCGGCAAGCTGCCGGTCTGGCTGGCGCCGACGCAGGCGGTAGTGGCGACGATCGTGTCGGACGCCGACGACTACGCGCGCGAAGTCGCCGCCCGGCTCGAAGCGGCCGGAATCCGGGTCGAGGCCGACCTGCGCAACGAGAAGATCAACTACAAGGTGCGCGAGCACTCGCTGGCCAAGGTCCCGCACCTGCTGGTGGTCGGCAAGCGCGAGGCCGAGGAAGCCACCGTCGCCCTCCGCACCCTCGGCGCCGAACACCAGCGGGTCATGCCGCTGGGCGAGGCGATCGCAATGCTGCAAGCCGAGGCGACGCCGCCGGATTTGCGGGGCGGGGCCCCGCTTGCTCCGGTTCCTTGAAGCGAATAAGCCGACGCATCGCAGAAACGGAGGGGTCGGTGTCGCTCGGTCTCAAGCAGCTTTCAAACGAGGAGCGGCAGCAGCTCATCAGCGAGCTGTGGTCGTGCCAGAACGGTCGCTGCTTCATTTCGGACAAGCCCATCGACCTGGCGCTTCACCGGAGCGACCTCGACATCGATCATGTCATTCCCACGCGGGACGGCGGGAAGGACGACCGATCGAACTGGGCGCTCGCATTCAGCCACTACAACCGCTCGAAGCAGGCTGCCGACCTGCGTGTGGCGCGTGTACTGGCCCGGTTCGAACGGTTGAAAGACCTTGCGGATAGCGCGCGAGGGGTCAACCTCGGGCATGTTCTGCGCGATGCCGGCGGATCGTGCGCGAGCCTTCCCGTGGACCTCCAGTCAGCTCCCGGGGAGCTGCGCACCTCGCTCGCCGCAACCGGATCCACTGACATTGTATCGATCCCGATCTGGACCGACACTTTGTCAGGCCTGCGGTATTGCTTCGCGCACTTGCCGATCGAGTATCTCCATCACGACGACCGGCTCAATCCTCGGGGGATCGGCGCCAACATCCGCGCTCTCGTGATCGAGTTCTTCTCGAAGCTGCCCCAACTTCACGTGCCGCTGGCGTGGATAGACAGCGCCGAGGCAGAAGGGGTCAAGGTTCGGGTGTTCGACGGTCAGCATAAGGCCGCGGCGCAGGTTCTGCTCGGGATTCGCACTCTGCCGGTCCGCATCTTTGTCGATCCCGACCCGGACCTGCTGCTCACTGCCAATACCCATGCGGGGACCACATTGCGGCAGGTGGCCTTCGACAAGGCCACCCAGCGGCATCTCGGGGCAAGCATTTTGCTGGATCGAATTGAGCGGTTCCGTGCGGATCGCGGCCTGCCGGACGATTACACCAGCTATACCGAACAACAGCTGGTCGATCACTTCAGGGGCGAACAGGCGCAGATGCGGCGATACGTGCTCGACGCCCAGCGCAACGACATCACCTACCATCCCCAGAACCGGTTGCGCGATTTCATCGAGATGGGGGGCAAGGGAACCGAGCGCCCGCTGTCATACAGCGCGGTCGAGAAAGCGATCTATTCGCAGACCATCTATGGCAAAATGCTCGAGACGCCGGACGATCACAAAGTCGAAGCAGGCGAGAACCCGCGCGATCTCGAACGCGAGCAGATCGTCCGGTTCCTCAACATTATCGCCGATCGCATCTACATCGGCAGCTGGAATCCCGAGATCGGCAGCGGAAAGCTGGAAAGCAAGGTCCAGGCGGATCAGGACGTTCCCGAAGACCATCTGCGCGCGCACCGCATGGGACGAGAGGAGATTCTCCAGGCATGGACCGGCCTGGCGCTCGCAGTTTGCCAGACCGTAGTGATCTCGTCAGGATCTTTGTGGGACGGTGAAAGACCGTTTCAGCGGTTGCTGCCCGAGACCGTTTGGACGAGCCTCGACAACTTCGTCGTCAATTTTTCCCGGTTGCCGCTGTGGAAGAACCGCGCGCTGTCCTCTACGGTGTTCGGCGGCAAGCAGAACACCCAGTTTTGGAAAGACGCCTTTTCGAACGGGACCGCGAACCAAATCCAGATTCTGCCGGGAGGCGGCGTGAGCATGGTGGAGCTTATGAAGGCGCCCGGATAAGCGCGGACCTGCCTAGAACGGCAGCGCGCGGCCGGCGAGGATCAGGGCGAGGGGGCAGCCGGTTGCGAGCGCGAAGCGGACGAGCTCGCACACGGGCGACTCGATCGTCAGCATCCGGGCGACGGCTTGGGCCATCCGCGCATCGTGCGCGCGCGATGCTAACGAGGAGTTAAAGCCGGCATTTGCTGGCTTGCGCAGTGGAAGCCTCCGCCGCCCGCCAACACCGCGTCGGCCGGCAGGCCGATCGTGGCGCGGTCGGGGAACAGCGCGGCGAGGGCCGCGACCCCATCGCCATCATGCGGCGAACCGAAAGTGGGCACCACCACCAGGTGCGTCGTGATCGCGAAGTTGGCGTAGCTCGCGGGCTCGACGAAGTCGCCGCGGGTTACGAGCCCGGGCGAGGGGATGTCGTGCACCGTGAGCCCGGCCTCGACAAGCCGCGTCCGCGCGTCGGCATAGAGCGCGGCGTTGGGATCGCCTTCGCCGGTCGCCCGGGGCAACGCCACCTCGCCCGGACCGACGAACCGCGCGAGGTTGTCGACATGGCCGTCGGTGTGGTCGCCCACCAGACCCTCGCCCAGCCAGACAACGCGCCGGAACCCTAGATCGCGCTCGAGCCGGGTCTCGATTTCCTCGCGCGCCAGATCGGGGTTGCGGTTGGGATTGAGCAGACACTGCTCGGTGGTCAGCCCGGTGCCGGTCCCGTCGGTGTCGATCGCCCCGCCTTCGAGCACCCAGTCGGCCTCGACGACCGGCAGGCCCGCATCGCGGGCGAGTTCGGCGCCGATCGTCTGGTCTCCCTCCATAAGATACTTTTCGCCCCAGCCGTTGAAGCGGCACCGGAGGGCGCTGCCATCGGAGCGGACCAGCGGCCCCGTGTCGCGCAGCCAGACGTCGCCATAGATGCGGCGTTCAAGCGTCACCACGCCCGAGACGAGGCTCCGGGCGCGCGCCTCGTTGGCCGCGTCGCGCACCAGCAGCCGCACCTCCTGCCCGCTCTCGGCGATCGCGTTGGCGAACGCGGCAATCTGCTCCTGCGCCCGCGCGAGGTAGCCGGGCCACTCGGCCGCGAGGTGCGGGAAGCCGATCCACAGCCAGCGCTGCGGCGCCCATTCGGGTGGCACCGTCGCGGTCATGGGATCAGCAGCCTGCTTCGGCGGCCTTGCAGGCATCGTCGCGGGTTTTTCTGAACTCGTCGCCTTCGACCCAGTTCGGCCAGCTGCTCGCCATCGCCATGCTGCGGCCGATGCGGTAGTAAAGCTGCAGCTGCTGCATCAGCCCGGTGAGGTCCCAGCCCGCGTCGTATTCGTCGGACGGCTGGTGATACCGGTTTTCCTCGTAGTCCCTGGCCGCGGCCTTGCCCGCCGCCACGCCACCTTGCTCGAGGTTCTCGCCGGCGTCGATATAGAGCATCGGCACGCCGCGCTTGGCCAGGCTGAAGTGGTCGGAGCGGTAGTAGAAGCCCTTCTCCGGGGTCGGCTCGGGCGTGCCCGTCCGCTTCTCGGCGCCCAGTGCCCAGTCGAGGTACCTGTCGAGCTCGCTCTTGCCCCCGCCGACGATGGTCACGTCGTTCGAACGCCCCGTGGGCAGCAGCCCGTCCATGTTCACCCCGCCGACTGTCCTGGTCAGCGGGTACACCGGGTTGGCGGCGTAGTATTCGCTGCCGAGCAAACCCGATTCCTCGGCGGCGACCGCGAGGAACACCTGGCTCCGACGCGCGGGCCCGGCCTTGGCGTTGGCCTCCGCGAGCGCGACCAGCGCGGCGGTGCCGGTGGCGTTGTCGACCGCGCCGTTGCAGATGTCGTCGCCGCTCGCATCGGCCTTGCAGCGCCCGAGATGATCCCAGTGCGCGGTGTAAAGGACATACTCGTCCTTCGCCTCCGAACCTTCGAGCAGCCCGATGACGTTCTGCGATTCGAATGTGCGGATGTCGTTGGCGAACCCGGTCGCGGCGGTCACCCCGAGCGGCACCGGCTTGAACCCTTTCGTCTTGGCCGCCGCCGACAGCGTGGCGAGGTCCTGCCCGCCGGCCGCGAGGATCTGCTCGGCAACCGGCTTCTGCACCCAGCCGTTGATCAGCGTCTGGCTCGCCCCCCTGTCGCCGCGCTGGGCGTAGACCTGTGGGCCCGACCACGAGCTTTCGACCACGTTCCAGCCGTAGGCCGCCGGAAAGGTGTCGTGGACGATAAGCGCCGCTGCCGCGCCCTGCTTGGCGGCCTCTTCGTATTTGTAGCTCCAGCGCCCGTAATACGTCATGGCGCGGCCGCGGAACTCGCCGTCGAGCCCTTGAGCCTCGTAGTCGGGATCGTTGACCAGGATGACCGCGGTCTTGCCCGTCATGTCGATCCCGGCGTAGTCGTTCCAACCCTTCTCGGGCGCGACGATGCCGTAGCCGACGAACACCAGCTCGCTGTCCTTCAGCTCGACGGTCGGTCCCTCGCGATAGGTCGCGCCCACCCAGTCGCTGCCGTAGGCGAACGTCTGCTTCGCACCGTTCTGGCCGGTGATCGCGAGGGGGGCGAAGTCCTTGCCCGTAATCTCGACCAGCGGCACTTTCTGCACCCAGCTGCCGTTGTTGCCGGGCGCCAACCCCACCTTGCCGAACTGCTCGATCAGGTAGGCGACGGTCTTGGCCTCGCCCGGGGTACCGGGAGCGCGCCCCTCGAACTCGTCGGACGAAAGGCGCTCGATCACCGTCTTCATCGTCGCTTCGGAGAGCTCGCCGGCGGCGACTTCGGGGACGTCGATGGCGGCCGAAGCGGCAGCCGTATCGCCCGTCGCGGACATCGAGCAGCCGAACAGCGAAAGCGGGGCGATGATAGTGGCAATGGTGCGAAAACCCATGACATTCCCTCGTTTCGTGCTGGCCCGCTTGTCGCAAAGCGCGGGCCTGCCCGCAAGAGCGCGTGCTTGCGCCCGGCGGGCCCAGGCGGCAGGGGCCGGAAGATGGCGGCGGACTGGCAATCGGCACTGGCGCGGGCGCAGGGCAACAGCCCGTTTCTCTCTCGCGCGCTGGAGCGCCAGCCCGAACTCGCCGCGCTCCTCGCTGCCGGCGACGGCGAGGCGGCGCTGATTCACGCCAGGGCTTCGGGCGGGGGGAGCGCGCCGGTCGGGTTGGCGCTCCGACGTGAAAAGCTGGCGCTCGCTACCGCGCTCGCGATCGGCGATCTGGCCGGGGCCTTCCGACTCGCGCGGGTGACGGCCGAGCTGTCCGCGTTTGCCGACCGCGCGCTCGACACTGCACTGGCCGACGCGATCACGCGGCGGGTGCGCGATGCCCAGCCCGCCGGGATGATCGCGCTGGCGCTCGGCAAGCACGGCTCGTGCGAGATCAACTACAGCTCGGACATCGATCCGATACTGCTCTACGACCCGGCGCTGCTTCCGCGGCGGGAGCGCGACGAGCCATCCGAGGCGGCGCAGCGCTATGCCCGCGAGGCTGTGCGGTTGCTGAGCGAGGTCACGCCTGAGGGCTATGTTTTCCGGGTCGATCTGCGGCTGCGCCCCGCGAGCGAGGTGAGCCCGCCGGCGATCCCGCTCGAGGGCGCGCTGACGCACTACGAAAGCTCGGCGCTGGCATGGGAGCGTGCGGCGTTCATCAAGGCCCGCGCCGCGGCCGGCGACGTCGCTGCGGGCGAACGGTTCCTCGCCGCGATCAGGCCGTTCGTCTGGCGGCGCAGCCTCGACTTCGGCGCGATCGGCGACATCCGCCGGCTGACCGCGCGCATCCGCGCGAGCCACTCGGGTCCCCGCACGCCGCAACCCGGCTACAACGTCAAGCTCGGGCGCGGCGGGATTCGCGAGGTCGAGTTCTTCGCACAGACGCATCAGTTGATTCACGGCGGCCGCGAGCCATCGCTGCGGGTGCGCGGGACGCGCGCGGCGCTCGCCGCGTTGGCCGCGGCGGGGATCGTCGAGGCCGAGGATGCGGCCGCACTCGGCGCGGCTTACGACCGGCTGCGGACGGTCGAGCACCGGTTGCAGATGATCGCCGATCAGCAGACCCACACGCTGCCCACCGGCGAGGCGCTCGATGCGGTCGCTCGGCTCGACGGGCTGGCGGGCGGGGATGCCTTGCTCGCCGAGCTCGCGGCGGTGACGGAGAGTGTCGCTGCGCGTTATGACGCCCTGATCGCCGAGGATGCAGCGCCGAGCCTCAGGA
>JBHWTG010000125.1:0-8793 GCA_043427735.1 Tsuneonella sp.
GGTCAAGAGCGTGCGCAGCGACCTGATCGGCGGCGTCCGGCTGGACATGATCATGGCCTATTTCTCGCCCTCGCGCCGGGCAATGCGGGCGATCGGCAAGGTCGCGCGGCGGGGCGGCGCGCGGCTGGTGCTGCCGGCCAAGAGCGACAACGGGGCGACCATCGGCGCCACTCGCTCGCTCTACGGCTATCTGCTGCGCAAGAAGGCCGAAATCTGGGAGTTCGAGGCGACCAAGCTCCACACCAAGCTGATCGTGATCGACGACAAGAGCTATTTCGGCAGCGCCAACTTCGACATGCGCAGCCTCTATCTCAATCTCGAGGTCATGCTGCGGTTCGAGGACGCGGCCCTGGCCGACCGCCTGCGCGAGTACGTCGCGCATCACCTGCCCGCGTCGACCGCCATCACCCCGGCGCTGCACAAGTCGCGCGCAAGCCTGATCAACCGCGCGCGCTGGAACCTGTCGTGGTTCCTCGTCGCGGTCGTCGACTACACCGTCAGCCGACGCCTGAACCTCGGACAGTAGCCGCGCGCGGCCCTCCGGGAGGATGTCTGCCCGTGGTGACGCCGGCGGCCGGCACCGGACTCACGCCAGCCTAACGAATTCTCCGAAAATCAGCCGGTGCGCATCCGCGGCCGTTTGGCAGGTGTTTACGCCATTAGTTATAAATGGTGAAATTCGTATTAATACTAAATGTAGTATTTACCTTCCGTAAAGGCGTTCGTAAAAGGAAATTCTTTTTAAGTCTGGAACTATTTGCTTCACCGGCATTTCCTCGACCTGACGAAACTTACTGGTCGCTGGGAGATTTCGATGCCTAACCTCAAAAATCGGTCCGCCCTTCTGAGCGGGGCCGCCGCCATTGCCGTCGCGGTTCCGGCCGCTGTGTTCCTGGCAGCGCCTGCGAGCGCGCAGAGCTGCGTGGGAACGGTGGACATCACCGGCACCGTGATTGACTGCGCCGGCGGCGCACTGCCGGGCGCGAGCGGGACGACCGACGCGACCACGGTGGTCACGAGCGGTCCGGGGCTGGTCACCAGCTCGGCGGTCGATCAGACGACCACCCTCGTCGGCGATCTCGCCACCGCCTCCGACCTCACCCCGGCAGTCGACTTGACCTCGGCGCAGGATCTCACCTTCACCTCGCTCGGCGCGATCGCCACGAGTGGCAACTTCAGCGACGGGGTCGTCCTGACCGCGGGCGAGGACATCCTCGCCGATGTCGGCACCGTCAGTACCGCGGGAACGGATTCGGACGGTGTGGTGGCCAACGCGCTTGGCGATCTCGACATCACCGCAGACTCGGTGACGACGCTGGGCGACGATTCGAGCGGCATGCTGCTGACGGCCGACACCATCGTCGCGGTGTGCGGAGCGGTCTCGACCGCGGGCGACAACTCGCTGGGCATCGACGCGACCGCCACCGGCACGCTCGACCTGACCTGCGGCACGATCACCACCACCGGCGACGCGGCCGACGCGGTCGACCTTTCCGCAGACACGATCGTCGCCGACCTTGGCACCGTCACCACCGACGGGCTCGATTCGGACGCGATCACCGCGACGGCGGCGAACGATCTCGATCTCACGGTCGACAGCGTCACCACCTTGCAGAACGATTCGAACGGGCTCTCGCTCAGTTCGACGAACCTGGTCGCGGCCTGCGGCAGCCTGTCCACCGCCGGCAACAATTCGATCGGCGCCGCCGCGACGGCGACCGGCGCGCTGGACTTCACCTGCGGCCGCGTGACCACCACCGGCGATGCCGCCGACGCGGTCGTGCTGACCGGCAACGACATCGTCGCCAGCCTCGGGACGGTCAGCACCGACGGGCTCGATTCCGACGCGGTCACCGCCACCAGCACCGGCGATCTCAACCTCACCAGCGGCACGATCGGCACATTGCAGAACGACTCGAGCGGGCTCACGCTCAATGCCGAGAACATCGTCGCGGTGTGCGGCAGCGTCACGACCGCGGGGGCCAACTCGGTCGGGGTGGACGCGACTGCGAGCGGCTCGCTCGATCTGCGCTGCACTTCGGTCGGGACCGCCGGCGCGAACAGCGACGGGATCAACATCGTCAACACCGCCGGCCCGACCAGCGTCACCGGCGGCACCATCGTCACCGGCGGGCCCGGCAGCATCGGCATCGATGTGGCTACCCTGGGCACCGGCCTGACGACCGTCAACACCGGCGCGGTCCGCTCCACCGGAACCGGCTCGCCGGCGGCCGTGCGGGTCGCCGCGAGCGACTGCGCGACGGTCAACGTCAACGTCACCGACGACGTGACGAGCACCACCGGCGCCGGTGTCCTGGCGTCCTCCGCCTGCGCGGTGGCGATCACCACCTCCGCCGGCGCGCCGGTGATCGGCGCGACTTCGGGAATTACCGCCACTTCGGGGACCGGCACGAGCATCGTCCTCAACGACGCGGTGCGCGCGACCGCCGGTCCGGCGATCGACGCCAACGGCGCCGCCGCGGCGATCACGGTCAACGCGGGCGGCTCGATCGTCGGGCGGATCGACCTGACGCCGGCTGCCGACACGGTGAGCAATGCCGGCCTGTTCGACGTCATCGGCACCAGCGATTTCGGCGCCGGCACCGACGTGTTCAACAACCTCGCGGGCGGGACCGTCCGTTCGGTCGCCGGTGCGGGAAGCCTGGCCAACTGCGAGTCCTTCACCAACGCCGGCCTGATCACTCTGGTCGACGGGGCGGCGGACGATACGCTGACGGTGTGCAACAACTACACCGGCACGGGGGGCGCACGGCTGGCGCTCGACGTCGGCGGCAACGCAGGCGGACTCGTGGCCGATCGGCTCATCGTCGGCGGGAACGCCGGGGGGAGCACCGCGATCAGCCTCAACACGCTTTCCGGATTGCCGATCATCGATCCGGACGGCGTGCTGGTGGTCGACGCCGCCACTGCCTCGGGGACCCCGTTCGCGCTCACCGGGCCGGTGAGCTTCGGCCTCGTCAACTTCGCTCTGCGCCAGACCGGAGGCGATACGTTCCTCGTCTCGGTCCCCGACGCGGCGATCCAGGACGTGGCGACGCTCGGCGACTTCGCGCAGGAGCTGGCCTACCAGTCGCTCGACGCGCATGCGTCGTGCGCCTCGGCACGGCGCAGCCACGCCAATGCCGAGCGCGCGACGCCGGTGGGGGTCTGCGCCCAGCTCTACCGCAGCGAAGACCGCCTGGGGAGCGACGGCCGCTCCGCGACCGTGTTCGGCACCGATCTCGCATACAGCGACCGGCTGGAGACCCGGCGGCGCGGCGCGCAGGTCGAACTGAGCGTGCGCGCGGGCGGCAGCTTCGAGATCGGCGCCACCGCGGGGTATGCCCGGTCGGAGGCCGATCTCGCCTCGGGCACCGGGCTGGTGGCCCACGGCCGCAACTACGGTGCGTTCGCGCAGTTCGGCAGCCCGCTGGGGCTGTATGGCGCCGTGCTGGCGAAGCGCGAGCGGATCGACGCGCGGATCGCCAATCCGCTCAACATCGGCCTTGTCCGGCCCGAAGTGCGCGGCACCGCGTTCGACGGCGAGGTGGGCTACCGCACACCCGGTTTCGGCGCCACGATCGACCTTCACGCCGGGATCAGCCACGTGCGCACGCGGATGGCGGACTTCACCGCGGGCAACATCGCGTTCGAGGGCGAACGGATCGCCAGCACGCGGGGCCGGCTCGGCGCGCGGCTGGGCTGGGCGAGCGAAGTCGCGCCGTTCGTCGACGCGAGGGTGTACCACGAGCTCGACCGCGAAGGCGGCACGATCGTGCGCAGCGGCGCGCTGTTCGATACCATCTACGGTCAGGGCCGGGGAACCTGGGGCCGGCTCGAGGCCGGCGTCGGCGGCGCTCCGGGAGGCGGACCGCTGGTGTCGGCCTGGCTCGATGTCGGCGACGTGAAAGGCTGGGGCGTGCGGGCCGGCTTCCACTTCTGACCCGCAGAAGCGTGGCGCGGGGGGAGGGCCGGCGGGCGCTCCCCTCCGCCAGCGGCAAGGCGCTCCCGTTCAATCGTAGCCGTAGCTGCGCCCGTCGTCGGCAAGGTCCGAGAAGCGGGTGATCTTCGGCTCGAACTTCAGCCGCACCTTGCCGGTCGCACCGTGGCGCTGCTTGGCGATGATCAGCTCGGCAAGGCCGTGGACGCGCTCCATCTCCGCCGCCCACGCGCTGTGCGCCTCGTGCGTCTTGTTGTCGTCATCGCCCTGCGGGACCTTGGGCTCGCGCGCGGCGACGTAGTAGTCCTCGCGGTAGACGAACCACACCATGTCGGCGTCCTGCTCGATCGAGCCGGATTCGCGCAGGTCCGACAGCATCGGCCGCTTGTCCTCGCGCTGCTCGACCGCGCGGGAGAGCTGCGACAGCGCGATCACCGGCAGCTCGAGCTCCTTGGCGAGCGTCTTGAGCCCGCGGCTGATCTCCGAGATCTCGTTCACGCGATTGTCCTGCGCGCGCCCCGTTCCCTGGAGCAGCTGGAGGTAATCGACCACGATCAGCCCCACCCCGTGCTTGCGCTTGAGCCGGCGCGCGCGGGTGCGCAGCGCGGCGATGCTGAGCGCGGGGGTGTCGTCGATATAGAGCGGCAGCTCGGCGAGCTTCTGGCTGGCGAACGAGAGCTGCTGGAACTCGTCCCGCGAAAGCTTGCCCATGCGCAGCGCCTCCGACGAGATGCCCGCGGTCTCGGCGAGGATGCGGGTGGCAAGCTGGTCGGCGCTCATCTCCAGGCTGAAGAACGCCACCCCGGCGCCCACGCTGGCCTTGTCGTCGATCCCGTCGCCGCGGTCGCGCAGCAGGCGGTTGGCGCAGTTGAAGGCGATGTTGGTGGCGAGCGAGGTCTTGCCCATGCCCGGCCGCCCGGCGAGGATCACGAGGTCGGAATCGTGCAGGCCGCCGATCTTGTCGTTGATCGAGACGAATCCGGTGGTGGTGCCGGCGATGTGCCCGCCCGAGCCGATCGCCTTTTCGATCTGGCGCAGCGCCTTGGTCGTGGCGAGCCCGAAACTCGCCGCCTCGGAATTGGCCGAGGCGCCCTCGGCGACTTCGAACAGCGCGGCTTCGGCTGCCTCGATCTGCTCCAGCGGGGCGACCGATTCGCTCGTGTCGAGCGCCTTTTCGACCAGGTTGCGACCGACGCTGACCAGCTCACGCAGCAGTGCGAGGTCGTAGATCTGCTCGGCCAGCTCGCGCGGCGCGAGCAGGCCCTGGCCGTCGGCGGTGAGCCGCGCGAGATAGGTGATCCCGCCCAGTTCCTTCAGCGCCTCGTCGGCCTCGAAATAGGGCTTGAGGGTGACCGGGGTGACCACCGCGCCGCGGTCGAGCAGGGTCAGCACGCGCTCGAACACCCGCTGGTGGACCGGTTCGAAAAAGTGCGGCGGACGCAGCGGGGTGCGCAGCTCCTCGAGCACGCGGTTGTCGATCAGGATCGCCCCGAGAAACGCCGCCTCCGCCTCGATGTTCGCCGGCAGCGCGCGGATCGTGGGCGAATCGGATTGCGCTTCGGGGCGGAACAGTTCGGTGACGGCCATGGAAGACTAATGGGCGAACCCGGGAGTCAGGGGAAGCGGCTTCGCCAAGACCGCTCGGGACAGGCCTGTGGAAACGACCGGCGGCGAGCCCCTTGCCGCGGCCGTGCCGCATCTGCGAGAAGCGCCGCGCGCCATGGCCGACTATCGAATAGCGAAGATCGCCCTCGACGAGGACACGATCCTGTGGCGCAACGCGGACGTCGAGCAGGAACGGCGCGTCGCAATCTACGACCTCATCGAAGACAACGTGTTCAAGCCGCTGCGGGCGGTGGAGGCGGGGCACCACGGGCCCTACGACCTGACGCTGGCGGTGCAGGACGGGCGGCTGGCGCTGGCGATCGCCGATGCCGCCGGCGCGCCGCTCGAAACGCTGGTCCTGGGCCTCGCCCGGTTCCGCCGGCCGATCCGCGACTACTTCGCGATCTGCGACAGCTATTACCAGGCGATCCGCAAGGCGACCCCGGCCGAGATCGAGACCATCGACATGGCCCGGCGCGCGATCCACAACGATGCCGCCGACCTGTTGCTCGAACGGCTCGAAGGAAAGGTCGAAACCGATCATCCCACCGCACGGCGCTTGTTCACGCTCATCTGCGTGCTCCATATCAAGGGCTGAGGATCGAGGCGGAGCGGGGCACGAATCATGGGGCGCAGGCGCAGGACGATCGGCTGGCGCGCGCGCACGCTCGGCGCGCTCGCGCTTGCGGCGCTGCTTGCCGGCGGCTGGCTGTGGTGGCGGCTGCAGCATTGGGTCCCCCCCGAAAGCGAGTTCCCCGACCAGGGCGCCGCGGTCTCGGCGGCAGACGGGGCCGTGCGCTTCGAGACGCTCAAGGCGCTCGGCGCGCGGTTCGTCTATCTCGATGCAAGCAGCGGCGTGCGCCGCGATCCCCGGTTCGCCGCCAATCTCGCCGCCGCGCGCGAGGCGGGCCTGGAGGTCGGCGCGGTGCACCGGTTCGATCCGTGCGCGATGGCCGACGGGCAGTCGGCGAACTTCGTCGTGGTGGTGCCGCGCGGCGGCGATCTCCTGCCGCCCGCGATCGCGCTCGACGAGACCGCGGACGACTGCCCGGCCCCGGTGGGCGAGGCCGAAGTCGAGAGCGAGCTGATGACCCTGATCAACCAGGTCGAGGCGCATTCCGGCAAGCCGGCGATCCTCCAGGTCTCGGCCGACTTCGAAGGCCGCTACGGCCTGGCCGGCCGGCTCGAGCGCAACTTGTGGGTGGTGGGCACCTGGCGCGAGCCGACCTACGCGGGCCGCCCGTGGCTGATGTGGACCGCCAACGAGGCGCTGATCAGCGAGGCGGCCGACGCGCCGCTGCGCTGGGTGGTCATGCGGCGCTGACGAGCGGGCGGGCGATGGATTGCTTCGTCGCCTGCGGCTCCTCGCAATGACGATCGAGAGTGCTTCGTCATTGCGAGCGGAGCGAAGCAATCATCCAGATCGCTCGCCACGCGCGCCCAAGGCTTGTATGCGGTCGCATGACCGACGACGACCTCATCGCCGCCGCGCGCGCCGCAGCCGAAAACTCGTATTCGCCGTACTCGCGCTTCCCGGTGGGCGCGGCCTTGCTGTTCGAAGATGGCGAGGTAGTGACCGGCACCAACGTCGAGAACGCCAGCTACGGGCTCGCGCTCTGCGCCGAGACGGTCGCGGTGGCGAAGGCCATGGCCGACGGCGTGCGCGGCGGGCTGGTGAAAGTCGCGGTGACCGGGCCCGGCGAGGAGCCGATCACTCCGTGCGGCCGCTGCCGCCAGGTCCTGAACGAGCTCGCCCAGCTCGGCGGGACCGATCCCGCGGTGCTGTGCGTCGGCCTTTCCGAAGTCCGCCGGGCCAGGTTGTCTGCGCTACTTCCCGACGCGTTCGGTCCCGCCAGCCTCGTCTAGCCATTCGAGCAAGCTCGCCAGGCACTCGCGGGCGAGCAGCTTGCAGCGTTCGGGGCTCCATCCCTGCACCGGATCGGGCAGGTCGTCGTTGTCCTTGAACGGCATCTCGAGCGTCATCGCGCAGGCGCCGAAGCGCTCGGCGAGCTGGTTGGTGCTCATCGACAGGTTGGCGCCGCCCGGCTTGGCCTTGGGGTAGCCCCTGGCGGTCTGGAAGTCGGGGGTGCGCCGGGCAAGGATGCGCTCGAAGCGGTAGAACCGCTCGCCGAGCTCGTCGGTCCAGCGCGGAATCCCCTCGAATCCGGCAAGGAACACCGCGGGGATCGCCTCGTCGCCGTGGACGTCCATCGCGAAGTCCACCCCGGTCTCGTCCATCGCATTGCGGATCGCGAGCACCTCGGGCGACTTCTCCGGCGTCGGCGCGTGCCATTCGCGGTTGAGGTTGGTGCCGACCGCGTTGGTCCGCAGGTGCCCGCGGCGGCTGCCGTCGGGGTTGGCGTTGGGGACGATGTGGAAGCGGCACTTCCGCCGCAAGGCGCGGGCGACCGGGTCGGCCGGATCGGTCAGGCACTCGAGCGCGCCTTCCATCCACCACTCGGCCATCGATTCGCCCGGATGCTGGCGGGCGTAGAGCCACACCTGGACCGGCCCCTCGCCGAGCTCGAGGCAATCGATCGGCTGGCCGTCGAGCGTGCGGCCGAGGTGCCGGTGGCGGACACCCTCGCTCGCGGCGGCCTCGGCGACGAGATCGTGGTGCCGCTCCATCGAGTAGGGCGCGAAATAGGCGAACCAGACCACGTCGCTCGCCGGGGTGTAGCGGATGGTCAGCGTGCCGCCGCCCTCGTCCTTGTCGTAGCTGGTTTCGGCGCGGCCCCAGAACACGCGGTCCTCGGACACGCACGCGCGGTAGCCGGGCCAGCCGTCGGGATAGGCCGAGGTGGCGAGATCGACGATCTTGAGCTCGAGCGCGCGGCCGGCCGCGCCGGTCACGCGGAAATGGAACCACTGGCGGAACTCGCTCAAGTGGTCGGCGAGAATCGTCAGGCGCGCGGTGGCGCCTTCGATGTTGATGATTTCGACGTTGCCGCTGTCGAATTCAGCGTCGATGGCGATGTCGCATTGCGTCACGGGAGCGGTCATCGCGCCCCGATAGTCGCTCCCGATTCGCCTGGGAAGCCGGAGAACAGCCGCTCGGCCATATCGCGCGCGAGGGCGCGGGTCTGCGCCTCCCGCGAACCCGCGCGGGGCGCGGCTTCGGCGCGGCCTTCCCACGCGCGGACGCCGGCCGCGTCCTCGATCGCCACCGACAGCCGGGTGTCGAGCGCCTCGCCCGAACGCCCCCCGCCCCCGAGCCCGAAGCCCACGCCGACCCCGAGATCGACTAA
>JBHWTG010000126.1:0-2691 GCA_043427735.1 Tsuneonella sp.
CAACCGCCGCCGCCCCAGCTCGATCCGCCGCCCGACGCGCCGCGGGCGATCGCCTTGCCGGCCTCCCACAGCAGGATGTCGCCGACGACGTTGCCGGTGACGGTGCCGTTGAAGCGCTTGCCGCGCCGCCGCCCGCGCATCAGCGGCAGCACGAAGAAGAACACGATGAACAGGAGCCAGAGCAGTCCGCCGAGCGGAAAGCCGCCGTCTGCTTCGGCCGCCTGCGCCTGCGCCTGCTGCGCCACCTCGGCGGCCTGCTCGGGCGGGAGCTCGAGCTGCCTGATGATCGCGTCGGCGCCGGCGACGATCCCTCCCGCCATGTCGTTCTCGCGGAAGCGCGGCAGGATCGTGTTCTGCACGATGAGCGTCGAAAAGCCGTCGGTGAGAACCGGCTCGAGACCGTAGCCGACCTCGATCCGCACCTTGCGATCGTTCGGCGCGACGAGCAGCATCACCCCGTCGTCGCGCTCGTCATCGCCGAGCTGCCAGTGGCGGCCGAGGCGATAGCCGTAGTCGGCGATGTCGTAGCCTTCGAGGCTCGGCACCGTGGCGACCACGAACTGGCGCTGCGTGCGCTGCTCGAAGTCGGCCAGCTTCGCCTCGAGCGAGGCCTCGACATCGGCCGGAATCACGTTGGCCGCATCGGTCACCCGCCCGGTCAGCGCGGGGAACGTCTGCGCCGCCCCCGGCGACGCAAGCAGGGCGAAAAAACCCGCCAGCAGAACCACGAAACGCTTCACGTCCTGTTCCCGAGTTCGGCACGAACCGCCTTGTCGAGCGCGTCGGCCCCGTACAGCGTGCCCCCGGGCAAGTCCCCGGCGCGAAAGTAGGGTAATATCTGTTCGACGATGGCGGCACATTCCGCGTCGGTCAGTTCGTCCTCCAAGCCATGACCGGGCGAGATGCGCACCTTCCGCTCGTTCGGCGCGACCACCAACAACAGACCGTCGTCGCGCCTCGCGTCCCCCAAACCCCAGCCATTGCCGAGCGCCATCGCATAATCCTTGATGTCGCGGCCCAACAGGCTCGGCGTAGTGACGACGACGAACTGAACCCCCGTATCCTTCTCGAGCGCCCCCAATCGCTTCGACAAGCTGGCTTCAAGCCGAGAATCCATGATTTCGGCGCGATCGACCACGCGCCCGGTCAATGCGAGCGGTGGAGCGTCCCTCGCCTGGGTCGCTTGCGCGTCCGCCTTGCAGGCGACGACCGCAGTCGCCGCCAGCATGGCGAACACCAAGGCCGAACGACGCACGGCGCGATCAGTTATTGACGGCTGTGGCCGTGGGCGCGGGGGCGTTGTCGTTGGCGCCGGCGCGCGGCGCGGCGGCCGAGCCTTGCGGCGTCATGTCGAGCGTGGGCGCGACTTCGGCCCCCGGCGTGACCGCCTGATACGGCACCATCGGCTCCGAGCCGTAGATCACGTTCGCGCCAATCGCGCTCGGGAAGGTGCGGATCTCGGTGTTATAGTCGCGCACTGCCTCGTTGTAGTCGCGGATCGCGATGCGGACCTTGTTCTCCACCCCTTCGAGCTGCCCCTGGAGCATCTGGTAGTTGGTGATCGACTTCAGTTCGGGATACGCCTCGAAGTTCGCCAGCAGGCGGCCGAGCCCGGCGCCGAGCTGGTTCTGCGCGGCCTGGAATTCGGCCATCCTGGCGGGGTCGGTGAGATCGTCGGCGGTGACCTGGATGCTGGTCGCCCGCGCGCGCGCCTCGATCACGTCGGTGAGGATGCCGCGTTCCTGCTCGGCGGCGCCGCGAGCGACTTCGGCAAGGTTGGGCACGAGGTTCGCGCGCTCCTGGAATGCGGCCTGCACGTCGGCCCAGCGCGCCTTCGCGGTCTCTTCCTTGGTCGGGATCGAGTTGATCCCGCAACCGGCAAGCCCGATCGCGGCGAACGCGACGATCGCGGCGCGGCGGATGGCGGTGAAATTCATCGCGGCATGTCCCCTTCTGCGCCGGTCGCCCGGCCTGTATTGCGAATCTAGCACACCTTCGCCCGGGTTCAAGCGCGCGGAGGCAAGATCAGTCACTTCACATTAAGCGCGCAGGGTCTATATCGGTCGTCGCCGGCTCCGGCCGGCTATGGCGATAAATTGCGGTGTGCAATAGACACAGCGGACCCGGGGGCAGTACCCGGCGGCTCCACCACAATGCCCGTTTCGGCGGGTGTCCTGATGGGGCCGAACCAGGATCGACGTGTGTTGAAAAGCACTGTTTTCGCCCGGGCTGAGTAACCCGTAAAAGGCTCAAAACCCACAAGTGCCAACGACAACGAAGCACTTGCTCTCGCTGCGTGACTTTAGGGGCTAACGCCCCGACGTTACAAGGACTTGAGCACGGTTCGGACCGAACCGGGTAACAGAATCGGAAACCGGGGGCCCGGAGGGAGCCTAGCAACAGAATCCCTCCACCCTCCCCAACCGCAGACGTGACCCTGGAACGCGCCGCCCCGTTTTCGAGTGGTGAGCGCCCGGCCGCGCGGCTATCGCGCCGGGCTGATGGCGCTCGACCGCATCTCGCTCACCAGTTTTCGCAACCACCCGGCGACCGCGCTCGAGGGCTCGCGGCGGTTCAACCTGCTGGTGGGGGAGAACGGGGCCGGCAAGACCAACGTCCTCGAAGCGCTGTCGCTGTTCGCGCCCGGCCGCGGGCTGCGCCGCGCGCCCCTCACCGAGATGGCCGCCGCCG
>JBHWTG010000127.1:0-11373 GCA_043427735.1 Tsuneonella sp.
CGGCGGCGGCATGGGCGCGCTGCTGCGCTGGCAGGCGGGGCGGGCGATGACCGGCTGGCTGGGCCCGGCAGCGATGACCGCTTTTCCCTGGGCGACACTGGCGGTCAATCTGTCGGGCAGTCTCGCCATGGGTCTGCTCGCCGGGTGGCTGGCAAAGTCCGGCGGGGGAGAGCATTGGCGGCTGTTCCTCGGAGTCGGGCTGCTCGGCGGGTTCACCACGTTTTCTGCCTTCAGCCTCGAGCTCATGCTGCTGATCGAGCGCGGGCAGCCAGGCAACGCGTTCGCCTACGCCGCGGTGTCGGTCCTCGCCGGCCTCACCGGGCTCTACATCGGCCTCATCGCCATGCGCCTCGCCTGATGAGCGCGGACGTGCGCCAGTTCACCGTTGCGCCCGACGACGACGGCGTGCGGCTCGACCGCTGGTTCAAGCGCCACCTGCCGCAGGTCGGCTTCGCCACGGTCAGCCGGTGGGCGCGGACCGGCCAGGTCCGGGTCGACGGCAAGCGCGCCAGGCCCGAGGATCGACTCGCCGCAGGGCAGGTGCTGCGGGTTCCGCCCGGCGGCGAGCCGCCCAAGGGCGAGCGCAAGTCGCCCCGGCGCGAGCTGACCGCCGAGCAGGTCGCCGAAGCCCAGGCGATGGTCATTCGCGAGACCGCGGCGGCGATCGTGCTCAACAAACCCCCCGGGCTGGCGACGCAAGGCGGCACCAAGACGCAGCGCCATGTCGACGGACTGCTCGATGCCTTCGGGCAGGACCCGCGCCCGCGCCTCGTCCACCGGCTCGACAAGGATACCTCGGGCGTGCTCCTCGTCGCCCGCACCCCGGGAAGCGCGGCGTTCTTCTCGAAGCGCTTCTCGGGCCGCTCGGCCAAGAAGATCTATTGGGCGCTGGTCGCCGGGGTGCCCGAGGTGGCGCATGGGATGATCGACGCTCCGCTCGCCAAACAACCCGGCACCGGCGGCGAGAAGATGCATGTCGACGAGGCGAGCGGGCAGGCCGCGAGGACCCGCTACCGCGTGGTCGACCGGGCGGGCAACCGCGCCGCCTGGGTGGAACTCGAGCCGCTCACCGGGCGCACGCACCAGCTGCGGGCCCACATGGCAGCGATCGGTCACCCGATCGTCGGCGACGGCAAATACGGCGGGCACGACGCGTTCCTCACCGGCAGCATCAGCCGCAAGATGCACCTCCATGCCCGGCGGCTGATCATCGACCACCCCGCCGATGACACGGGGGGCGGGGGAAAGCTCGACGTGACCGCGGAGCTGCCCGAGCATTTCGCGGCTTCGATGGCCCAGCTCGGGTTCGACGAGTGCGCGAGCGACGCCGCGCCGAGCGAAGGCCCGCCGCCGAAGTCCAGGGAGGAGAAGAAGCAGGCCGCGCGGCAGCATGCCAAGCAGATACGCAAGAGCGCGCCCACGCGCCGCGGCCGCGCGGCAGCCAAGGCGCCGCGCAAGCCGCCGTCCAAGGGCCGCGGCTGATGCACCCCAACCCCCTGTTCCGCACCGAGGATCGCGCGCTGCTCGAAACGCTGATCGACGAGATCGGCTTCGGCCTGGTGTTCCTCGCCACCCCCGACGGCCCCCGCGTGGCGCACACGCCGCTGCTCTCGACCGGCGACGGCGCGATCCGGTTCCATCTCGCCCGCGGCAACGCGGTCGCCCGCTGGCTCGACGGCGCCACGGCGCTGGTCACCGTCAATGGCCCCGACGCGTATGTCTCGCCGCGCTGGTATGCCGACCGCGCCACGGTGCCGACCTGGGACTACGTCTCGCTCGAACTCGAGGGCCGCGCCCGGAAGCTGGCGCGCGAGGGGCTCGAGGAGCTGCTCTACGCGCTGATCGCCCGGCACGAAGGGCGGCTCGGCGGCGCGCAGTGGACCGCGGACGAAACGCCGCGCGACGCGTGGGACAGGCTGCTCGGCGGGATTGTCGGGTTTGAGCTCGAAGTGCTCGCCTGGCGCCCCACGCTCAAGCTCTCGCAGAAGAAGTCGACCGCGGAACGCGCGGTCATCGCCGCGGGGCTCGAAGCTGCCGGCTCGCCCGCGCTGGCCCATCTGATGCGGACCATCGGCGGATGAAACTCGCCGTGTTCGACTGCGACGGCACGCTGGTCGACGGACAGGCGGCGGTGTGCGAGGCGATGGAGGCGGCTTTCGAATCCGCGGGCCTGCCGCCGCCGGCGCGCGGAGCGATCCGGCGAATCGTGGGCCTCAGCCTGCCGCAGGCGGTGCGGCATCTCGCCCCCGGGGCCAGCCGCCATGAGCAGGCCGTCACCGTCGACGGCTACAAGGCGGCCTTTCGGGCCGCACGTGAGCAAGGCCGGCTGGAGGAACCGCTGTTCGCGGGCATCGCCGAGCTGCTGGCAGAGTTGCAAGAGCGCGGCTGGGCGCTCGCGGTGGCCACCGGCAAATCGGATCGCGGGCTCCACGCGTGCCTTGCCGCGCACGGCATCCGCGAGCGATTCGTCTCGCTCCAGACCGCCGATCGCCACCCCTCCAAGCCGCACCCGGCAATGCTCGAGGCCGCGTTGCTCGAAGCCGGCGCTTCGGCGGCGCACGCGGTGATGATCGGCGATACCAGCTTCGACATGGCGATGGCCCGCGCGGCGGGAGTGCGGTCAATCGGGGTCGCGTGGGGCTATCACGCGCCCGAAGAACTGCGGGCCGCCGGGGCCGAGGCGGTTGCCGGCGACACCGCGCATCTGAAGGAGTTGCTCGATGGCTAGCCGTACGCCCGAAATCGTGCCGCCGAGCGAGCGCGAGCGCGCGCGGTTTCTCGCCCTCAACGCTGTGCGTATCGCCGGGGTGGCGCTCGTGCTGGCGGGCCTGCTGATCGAGAGCGGGCGGATTGACCCGCCGCGCGCGGTCGGCTGGATCTTCCTCGCGGTCGGCCTCGCCGACTTCTTCCTCGTGCCGCGCCTGCTCGCCCGGCGATGGCGTACTCCGCGAGCATGAAGCGCTTCTGGAAGACGGTTACCGTCGAGCCTAAGGACGACGGCTGGCGGGTTTTGCTCGACGGACGGCCGATCCGGACGCAAGGCGGCGCGCCCCAGATTGTCGGGTCCCGCGAACTTGCCGAACTGCTCGGCGGCGAATGGGCAGCGCAGGGAGAGACGGTGGATCCGGCGGCCTTTCCGCTGCGCGACCTCGCCGATTACGCGATCGACACGATTGCCGGAACGCGGGCGGACCTGGTCGCCAAACTGCTGCGCTACGCCGAGACCGACACGCTGTGCTATCGCGCGCACCCCGACGAGCCGCTGTGGAAGCGCCAGCAGGACGTATGGGAACCGGTGCTGACGGCGTTCGAGGCGCGCGAGGGGGTGCGGCTCGAACGGGTGAGCGGTGTGCTCCCTCGCCCGCAGCCCCCCGCCACGATCGCTGCGCTGCGCAGCAGGCTCGAAGGGCTCGACCCGTTCACCCTCGCCGCGCTCGAGGAGCTCACCTCGCTCAGCGCCTCGCTCGCGGTCGGCCTGTCGGCGCTGGCGCCCGAGGCCGATCTGGCGGCGCTGTGGGACGCCGCCGAGCTCGAGGAGGCCTGGCAGGCCGAGCTATGGGGAGCCGAGCCTCTCGCCGAAGAGCGGCGCGCGCGGCGACGGGCGGACTTCCTGCGCGCAGGCCGGTTTGCGGCGGCGGCGCGAGCCCGCCAGCGATAACCGTCACCCCCCGCGCACGGATTGCGAGGGATGCGTCGACCGAGCTATTCGTTGTTTGTTGCCAGCCGGTTGGCAGGTTGATACTCCGCGATCGGGCAACGGGGGTCGCGCTGTGCCGGCAGGGCTGTACACGCCCGGTGAGTGGTTGCTGCTCGTCGAGCACGAGCTGCTGCTGTTCGCGGGGGTCTTTTTCCTCATCGGCGCGCTCGACGAACTGGCGGTCGACCTGCTGTGGCTGTGGCTGCGGGTGACCGGCCGGGTGCGGACCCGGCGGCTGCCCCCGGACTGGCCCACCGACCGGCCGCTCCAGGGCGAGGCTGCCGTATTCATCGCTGCCTGGCACGAAGCGGGCGTGATCGAAGCGACGCTGCGCCACATGCTCGAGGTGTGGCCGCACCCCGAGATGCGGGTCTATGTCGGCACCTACCGCAACGACCCGCAGACCGCCGAAGCCGTGTCGGGCGTGATCCGAAACGATGGGCGCGTGCACCTGGTCGCCTACGACCGAGACGGGCCGACCACCAAGGCGGACTGCCTCAACCGGCTCTACCGTGCGCTCGAAGCCGGCGAAGCGCGCGCCGGGCGGCGGGCCCGCATGGTTATCATTCACGATGCCGAAGACCTGGTCGATCCCGCCGCGCTCGGGCTGCTCGACGAGGCGATCGGGGCGGTCGACCTCGCCCAGCTCCCGGTGCTGCCCGAGCCAATGCCGCAGTCGCGCTGGATCGCCTCGCATTACTGCGAGGAATTCGCCGAAGCCCACGGCAAAGCGATGGTGGTGCGCGACTGGCTGGGCGCCGGCATCCCCACCGCGGGGGTCGGCTGCGCGGTTGCCCGCGACACGCTCGCCGAGCTCGCCGCGAGCCGCGGCGGCGGACCGTTCGACGGGCAATCGCTGACCGAGGACTACGAACTGGGCATTGGCATTGCGGCCCTGGGCAAGCGCGTGCGGTTCGTGCGCGCGCGTCACGCGGATGGCCGGCTGGTGGCGACCCGCGCGTGCTTTCCGGCGCGGCTCGACTGGGCGGTGCGGCAGAAGGCCCGCTGGGTCCACGGCATCGCGCTGCAATCGTGGGATCGCCTCGGCTGGAGCCGGCGCCCGGCGGACTTGTGGATGCGGCTGCGCGACCGGCGCGGGCCGCTCAGCGCGCTAGTGCTGGCGATCGCCTATCTCGTCTTCGTGATGGTGGCGCTTGGCTGGCTGGGGCACATCGCCGGCCTGGCCCCCGCCGCCCCGTTGGCCCCCGCGGTCGCCGCCCTGCTGGTGATCAACCTCGCCGGTTTCCTGTGGCGCGCCGGGTGGCGATCGGCTTTCACCATGCGCGAATACGGGTGGCGCGAGGGACTTCGCGCGATCCCGCGGATGCCGGTGGCCAACGTGATCGCGATCATGGCCGGGCGCCGGGCGCTGCGCGACTATCTTGCGACCCTCCGGGGCCGCCCGCTGCGCTGGGACAAGACGCGGCATGTGGTGCACCCGGCAATTGCCGAAGGTGGCGCGGGCGCGTGACGACCGCCGGTTTCAGCCATCGCCGCAAAGGCGAGCCAGTGATCGCGCTCGCGGCGATCGGCCTCGCGTGGATCGGCGTTCGCGCGCTTGCCTGGCAGGCGCCCTTTGCGGCCGAGCAGCCGCAGGAGGTCGCCAGCCGTCTGGCCCCTGCGGTGCGCGGAGTCGATGCGCGGCGCGCGTCCCCCGTGCGCATCGCTCAGGTCACCGCCGCGGCCGGAGCGAGCCAACGGCGCGGCCGGGCCAAGGGCACAATCGAGATTGCGCCGGTGGCGATCTCGAAGGTGGCCGGTCGCAATCGTCCCTCGCCCGGGCCGCGGTTGGCCGCGCCGACCCGCGCCGGCCCCGCCGGATCGGACACCGCCAGTCCTCAGCCAGGCCCCTCGTTCGCCGCAGGCCCCGCCACCATCGCGCAGCCACCCGCTCCCGCAACGCAGTGGGATAGGCCGGTGTCGAACCCCAAAGCCTGGCGCGTCGATAGCTGGCTTGCGTGGCGCGCGGGCAGCGGGAGAGCTCTGACAGCGCCCGGGCAGCCGCTGGTATCGATGTACGGGGCATCGCAAGCCGGTCTGCTCGCCCGGCTCGACCTTTCGCCAGGCGCTCGGCGCCCGCAGGCCTATGTGCGCCTGCTGCACGCTCCCGACGCGCCCAGGCAGAGCGAGATTGCGCTCGGTCTGAGCGCTCGCCCCCTGGACCGCCTGCCGGTGCGCCTGCAGGCCGAAACCCGGGCCACTCGCTCGCAAGGAGCCACGCGGGTGCGGCCCGCGCTGCTGGCGGTGACCGAGCTGGCGCCGATCGATCTTCCGCTGGGCTTGCGCGGCGAAGCCTATGCCCAGGCTGGATGGGTCGGGGGACGGTCCCCAACCGGCTTTGCCGATGGCCAGATGCGGCTCGACCGCGAGGTCGTGGCCGCCGGTTCCGCGCGGGTCCGGCTGGGCGCGGGGGCCTGGGGAGGCGTCCAGACGGGGGCCGGCAGACTCGATGTGGGTCCCACCGCCTCGTTCGATTTGCGCGGCAGCGCGGTGCCCGCACGCGTGTCGCTCGACTATCGCCGCCGCGTTGCCGGCAATGCGGCGCCCGGCAGCGGCCTGGCGGTGACGCTTTCGACCGGATTCTAGGTCCCCGCGCCTTCCAACCATCGCGGCTTTTGCTAAGCCCGGGCGATGGACGTCTACCTTCCGATCGCCAACCTGTCGGTCAACGGGCTGGTGATCGTCGCGCTCGGGGCGCTCACCGGGGTGCTCAGCGGGCTATTCGGCGTCGGCGGGGGGTTCCTCACCACGCCGCTGCTGATCTTTTACGGGGTACCGCCCACGGTCGCCGCGGCGTCGGCTTCGACCCAGGTCACCGGCGCCAGCGTCTCCGGCGTGCTGGCGCACAACCGCCGGGGCGGGGTCGACTACCGGATGGGCGCGGTGACGGTCGCCGGCGGGGCGATCGGCAGCGGGATCGGCGCGCTGCTGTTCCGTTTCTTCCAGTCGATCGGGCAGATCGATACGGTCATCTCGATCCTGTATGTCGTGATGCTCGGCACGATCGGGACGATTATGGCGCGCGAAGCGTGGCAGTCGATCCGGCAGGGCCAGGCCGGCGAGCGCCCGCGCGCCGCCAAGCGTCGGCACCATCCGCTGGTCGCCGCGCTGCCAGGCCGCTGGCGATTCTACCGCTCGGGCCTTTACATCTCGCCGCTGGCCCCGCTGATCCTCGGCGCCGGGGTCGGCGCGCTGACGATGCTGATGGGCGTCGGCGGCGGGTTCATCCTGGTGCCCGCGATGCTCTACATCCTCGGCATGAGCGCCGGGGTGGTGGTGGGCACCAGCCTGTTCAACATCCTGTTCGTGACGATGGTCACCACGATGATGCACGCGCTGACGACCAAGGCGGTCGACATCGTGCTCGCCGGGCTGCTGCTGCTCGGCTCGGTGATGGGCGCGCAGTACGGCACCCAGGTGGCCCAGAAAGCCAAACCCGAGGTGCTCCGCCTCGTGCTCGCGGTGATCGTGCTGCTGGTCGCATTGCGGATGCTGTTCGGGCTCGGCGTGCGGCCCGACGAGATCTACACGGTCAGCCCGCTGTGAAGCGGCTGCTCGCCTTACTTGCACTGCTGCCATGGCTGGTGGGGTCGGCACCGGCGCTTGCCCAGCGCGATCCGATCCTGGTGCCCGAGGTCAGCCAGCACGAGGTGCAGGTGCGCCAGGGCTTCACCGGCACCGAGTTGCTGCTGTTCGGCGCCATCCTCGACCCGGCGGGCACGCGCTCGGCCCGGGGATACGACGTGGTGGTGGTGCTGAAGGGCCCTTCGCAACCGATCCGCCTGCGCGAGAAGGAGAAGGTCGGTGGTATCTGGATCAACGCCGCGAGCACCGATTTCCGCTCCGCCCCGTCGTACTTCAAGGTCGCCGCGTCGCGCCCGATCGCCGAAATCGTCGACGAGAAGACGGCGGCGATCTACGAGTTCGGCACCGAGTTCATCCAGCTCTCGCCCACGGGCGAAATCGACCCCCAAGAGCAGGCGCGGTTCAAGAGCGGGCTGGTGGATCTCAAGCGCCGGCAGGGACTGTACCAGGAAGACATGCGCGGGGTCTCGATCAGCGAGGACGTGCTCTACCAGGCGCGGATGATGCTGCCGTCGAACGTCCAGACGGGCACCTACACCGCGGAGACCTTCGCCGTGACCGACGGGCGCGTGGTCGCCTCGGCGATAGCCGAGGTGGAGGTGAGGAAGGTCGGCTTCGAACGCTTCATCGAGGTGTTCGCGCAGGCCCAGTCGCTGCTCTACGGGCTGCTCGCGGTCGCGCTGTCGGTCGGGATGGGCTGGATCGCCGGCCGGCTGTTCGCGCTCATTTGATGCCCACTCATCGTTGACCCGATCTTAACCGCACCGGCGCCAAGAAGCGCGCTGGACCGACAGGGGTGCATCGCGGCGATGGGCGATATGGACAGGCAGTCGTTTGACAACTTCGAAGCGGCGCAGGCGGTGCCTGCCGGCGAGCCCGTGGTGGCCCCGGCCGACAACGCGCTTCAGCCGATCGGGGTGGTGCTCGAGATCGCCGGCTCGGGCTCGCAGATCGCGCTCGACCTCCAACGGTTGAACGAATGCATGGCCGACGAGGACCCTTCGGTCGCGCTCGCCGGGCAGGTCGGCAGCCAGGTCAAGATCCGCGTCGGCAACTCGTGGCTGCTCGCCAGCGTGCGCAACCAGAAGCAGGACCGGCGCAGCGGCAACGGGGTGATCGCCAACATCGACTTCCTCGGCGAAGGCAACGAGGAACGTCTGACGGGCCGGATCAACAGCTTCCGCCGCGGCGTGACCCGCTATCCCGTCCCCGGAGCGCTGATTTATCCGGCGACCACCGCCGATCTCAAGCAGATCTACGCCAGCGACGGGCGCAGCAACATCCAGATCGGCACCGTCTATCCGACCAAGGACATCCGCGCCGGGCTCTATATCGACGCGATGCTGGGCAAGCACTTCGCGCTGCTCGGATCGACCGGAACGGGCAAGTCGACCAGCGCCGCGCTGATCCTCCACCGCATCTGCGATGCCGCGCCCGACGGGCACATCGTAATGATCGACCCGCACGGCGAGTACTCGGCGGCGTTCCGCAACACCGGGCTGATCCTCGACGTCAGCAACCTGCAGATGCCGTACTGGCTGATGAATTTCGAGGAGCACTGCGAAGTGCTGCTCACCACCAATGGCAACGACCGGCAGATCGACGCCGACATTCTCGCCAAATGCCTGCTGCGCGCGCGGCAGAAGAACCGCCTGGCCGAGATGATGGGCAAGATCACCGTCGATTCGCCGATCCCCTATCTGCTGTCCGATCTCGCCAACGAGATCCAGAACGAGATGGGCAAGCTCGACAAGGCGACCAACTCGGCGCCGTACATGCGGATCAAGACCAAGCTCGAGGAGCTGAAGGGCGATCCGCGCTACCAGTTCATGTTCTCCGGGATGCTGGTCGGCGACACCATGGCCGAGTTCCTCGCCAAGATCTTCCGCATGCCGAGCGCGGGCAAGCCGATCGCGATCGTCGACGTCTCCGGCGTGCCGAGCGACATCACCAGCACCGTCGTCGCGGTGCTCGCCCGGCTGGTGTTCGACTTCGCGATCTGGGGCCGCGAGGAGCGCACCCGCCCGATCCTCCTCGTCTGCGAGGAAGCGCACCGCTACGTCCCCAACGAGAAGAACGCCGACGGCTCGAGCGTGGGCAAGATCCTCTCCCGCATCGCCAAGGAAGGGCGCAAATACGGCATCAGCCTGGGGCTCATCACCCAGCGCCCGAGCGACCTTGCCGAAGGCGTGCTCAGCCAGTGCGGCACGATCATCTCGATGCGCCTCAACAACGACCGCGACCAGGCGTTCGTCAAGGCCGCGATGCCCGAAGGCGCGCGCGGCTTTCTCGACAGCATCCCGGCGCTGCGCAACCGCGAGTGCATCATCTGCGGCGAGGGCGTGGCGATCCCGATCCGCGTGGCGTTCGACAACCTCGAGGAACAGAAGCGCCCCGCTTCCGAGGACCCGAGCTTCGCCGACCTGTGGCGCCAGTCGGGCGGCGAGGAGGAGCGGGTCCACCGGATCGTCCAGCGCTGGCGCAGCCAGGGGAAGTAGCCCGCCCCATCACGTCCCGCGCGTATCGCCGTATAGGTGGATGTGCAGCCTGTCGCTGAAGCGAAAGCCATGTTCGAGGCATAGCGGGGCGAGCCATCGCGCGCGGGCGCGCAAGGTCGCGCTGTCGGTCCCTTCGGGCATCAGCCAGATGCGCTGGGCGGCGATGGCGAAGCCGGCCTGGAGCGCGAGCACCTGGGTCACGTCGCCCGGCGCGGCGATCACGAACTTGAACACCGCGCGCGGCTCGGCCGCCCACTCGCGCAGCCGGTCGGGCAGCAGCGCGAGGCCCGCCGGGTTGCCGCTGTGCGCGAGCTTGGGGCTGACGGTGTACTGCTCGACGCACGGATCGAAGCGCGGGTGCGGCTGCACGGTGCCGTTGGTCTCGACCTCGATCGCATGGCCCGGCAGCAGCGCGGCAAGCTCGGCCAGCGCGGCCGCCTGGAGCAGCGGCTCGCCGCCGGTGACCACCAGCCGCCGGGGCGGCAGGCGGTCGATCGCCCGCGCCGCTTCGAGCGCCGACAGCGCCACCTGATTCGCCCTGCGGTCGTACGTCACCCCATCGCGATGCGGGCGGTTGTCGCCCTCGAAGCGCCAGGTGTAGGCGGTGTCGCACCACACGCAGGCGAGGTTGCAGCGCGACAGGCGGATGAACGCGCACGGCTTGCCGGCCGACGGGCCCTCGCCTTGCAGCGAGGCGAAAATTTCCGGCCCGCCGGTGTCGTCGGTGGCGAGGGTCAGCACGATCGCTCGCGTCCCGTTGCGCGCCGCGAAAGGTGACGCGAAGTATACACCAAAACCGGGGCCCGGCGCCGGGCGCGATACCCCTTCGCAAAGAGCGCGCCGGGGACTTCTGGCGTGGGCGGAATCGCGATCACCCCAAGCCTGTGTCAGAAACCCGGCGTGTAGGAAAGTTTTTCAGCCGAGCCGCGCCAGCGCCGCACTCAGTCGCTCGGCCTCGGCCGCGTGGTGCGCGTGGTCGGCCCGGGCCTTTTCGACCGCTTCGGGCTTCGCGCGCTCGAGGAAGCTCGGGTTGGCCAGCCGGCCGGCAAGCGCATTCGCCTCCTTCTCCGAGGCCGCGAGCGCCTTGGCGAGCCGCGCCTTCTCGGCTCCGACGTCGATCAGCCCCTCGAGCGGGATCACGAGCGCGTCGCTGCCAGCGCCCACCTGCATCGCCGCACCATCGGGAGCGGGGGCGACATGGACCGCGGTGAGCCGCGCCACCCGCTCGAGCGCGGCGGCATTGCCCGACAGCACCTTGCGCGCGGTATCGGACGGTGCGGCGAGCCAGCCCTCGAGCCGCGTTCCCGGCGCGAGGCCGAGCTCGTTCTTCGCTGCGCGCAGCGAACGCGTGAGATCGATCAGCCACTCGACCTCGGCCTTCGCCTGAGGGTCGATCACGGCCCGCGGCTCGGGCCAGCGGGCGAGGATCAGCTCGTACGGCCGGCTCCCTTGCGCGTGCCACAGCTCCTCGGTGACGAACGGCATGAACGGGTGGAGCATGACCAGGATCTGGTCGAGCACCCAGCCCGCCACCGCGCGGGTTTCGTCCGCCTGGTCCCCCTCCCGCTCGCGGGAGGGGCTAGGGGTGGAGCC
>JBHWTG010000128.1:0-3789 GCA_043427735.1 Tsuneonella sp.
CCTGTCGGGGTTGGCGACCAGCACCATGCCTTCGGCGCCTTCGGGCAGCGGCGCGCCGGGCCAGGCGATCCACTGATCGGGCGCGCCCGGCGCGGCGACAACCACCCGCTGCGCGGGCGCCAGCTCGACCCCTTCGAGGTCGCCGGGCCCGTCGACCAGACGGATCGCGACGTCGAGGTTGGTCTCGGTGAAATCGGCGTGCTCGTCGGCGATCAGCTGATAGCGGACGCCGGGGTTCTGCTGCAGAAACGCGGCCAGCCGGTGGCTCAGCCACTGGGCGTAGAACTCGCGCGGTGCGGCGATCGTGTAGCGGTCGCTCGCCTGCCCGGCCTGCATGTTCTGGACCGATTCCTCGAACTTCAAGAACCCCTCGCGCAAGGGTTCGAGCCCCGCGGTCGCCTCGTCGGTCAGCTCGAGCCCCTTGCTGGTGCGGCGGAACAGCACGGTGCCGAGGTGATCTTCGAGCGCGCGGATCTGCTGCCCGACCGCTGCCGGGGTGACCGCCAGCTCGTCCGCGGCGCGGGTGAACGACAGGTGCCGCGCGGCCGCGTCGAACACGCGCAGGGCGTTCAGGGGCAGATGCGTGCGCTTCATCGCGCGCTCAAGTAGCGAAGCGGTAGCGCGATGCAAACACCGCGCTCCAGTAGCGAAGCGGTAGCGCGATGCAAACACCGCGCTCCAGGAGCGAAGCGATAGCCAGGGGCGCCGCTCGGCGCCAGACGCGCTAACCCGTTCTTAACCAAGCGGATTGAAACCGCCTTCATGCGTCCGGGCGTATCACCGGGCAGCGCAGTCCGCCGCGGCGCGGGCGAGCGAATGGGGGCGATCATGACGAAGCCGGCAAGGGCATTGTCAAGCTTGCGAAGCGATCAGGCCGGCAGCCTGCTGCCGATGGCCGCGGCCGGGCTGGTGGTGGTCGCCGCCGCGGTGGGCGGCAGCATCGACATGAGTCGCGCCTACAAGGCGCAGACCCGGCTGCAGGCCGCGTGCGACGCCGGCGTGCTCGCCGGGCGCAAGGCGGTCGGCGCCAACGGGTTCGACACCGCCGCCGCGAGCGAGGCCTCGGCCTATTTCGCCAACAACTTCGCCGCCCCCGAGCACGATGCCGGCAACACCCGGTTCACTCCCGTCTCGCCCGACAACGGCCTGACCGTGAACGGCTCGGCCTCGGCCGACGTGGCGACCGTGGTGATGAAGGTGTTCGGCTTCACCAGTGTGCCGGTGTCGGTGACCTGCTCGGCCTCGATGGGCGTCGGCAACAGCGACGTGACGATGGTGCTCGACACCACCGGGTCGATGGACGACCGCCTGGTGTCCGGCGGGGCGAAGAAGATCGCCATGCTGCGCGACGCGATGAAGAGCTTCTACGATGTCGTCAACGCATCGGTCGCCGGCGGCAATGCGCGGGTGCGCTATGCGTTCGTCCCTTACAGCCAGTCGATCAACGTCGGCCGGCTGATCGCCGGGCTCAATCCCTCGTTCCTCGTCGACCGGCATACCATCCAGTCGCGCGAGGCGGTGTGGACCCGGCGCACGACGCAGACTTTCAGCCATTGGGACACCCCGGTGGTCACCACCGGAACGGGCGAGAGCGAGGAACGCGAGCGCAGCGACGGGCTCTACAACTCGACCGAATATTCGAACCGCAACACCTGTCGCAGCGCGCTGCCCGACGATACCGCCTGGGCCAGCGACGGCGGGCCGACCAGCGACACCGACGTTACCGTCAACGGCAACGGCCAGCGCGTGACGACGATCACCACCAGCCAGGCCGAAACCCGGACCGCCTACACCTGCGTCGAGCGGACCCGCGGCAGAGGGCGCAACCGGGTCACCTATTACGCCCCCTGGGCGACGGTCTACGAGCGCGCGAGCTACTCCTACCGCTACGAAACGCAGAACCCGATCTACACCACCACCGAAACCCCGGAATTCTCACATTTCGTGTACAAGCCGGTCTCCTACGACGTCAGCAGCTTCAAGGGCTTCAACGCGGTGGTCACCAAGACCGGCGAGGACGGGGCCGACGTCACGTCGACCTGGGCCGGCTGCATCGAGGAGCGCGAGACCACTCCCGCTGCCTCGTTCAGCTTCAGCCGGCTCACCGGCATCACCCCCAACAGCGCGACCGATCTCGACATCGACACCGCGCCCGATACCGCCGACGACGCCACCAAATGGTCGCCGATGTGGCCGCAAGTCGCCTATTACCGCACCTCGTTCGTCGCCACCGGCCCGGGTCGCGGGCGCTACGACCTCGCCAACAACGGCGAGAGCCTGACCGGCGGGCAGGCCCCCTCCTCGTGCCCGCAGCGAGCGCAGCTGCTGCGCACGATGACCGAGAGCGAATTCGATACGTACGTCGATTCGCTCTATCCGGCGGGCAACACCTATCACGACCTGGGGATGCTGTGGGGCGCGCGGATCAGTTCGCCCGAGGGCATTTTCGCCGACACCGTCAACGCCGCCCCGGCCAACGGCGGCAATGTGTCGCGCCACATGATATTCATGACCGATGGGCAGATGATGCCGAGCATCGCGGTGCAGAGCACCTACGGCATCGAGTACCATGATCGCCGGGTGACGGCGAACGGCGTGAACCTTCAGGCCTCCCGCCACACCTCGCGCTTCCTCGCGCTGTGCGAAGCGGTCAAGGCCAAGGGCATCCGCCTGTGGGTGATCGCGTTCGCCACCGGGCTCAGCAACAGCCTCGAGGAGTGTGCATCCGACAACAGCGCCTACACCGCCGACGACGCGGACCAGCTCAACCAGGCGTTCCGCGAAATCGCCAACGAAGTCGGCGAGCTGAGGATCACCCAGTGAGCCGGCTTGCTCGCACGGGCTTCGGCCGGCTCCGCAGCGACGCCGCCGGGGTGACGATCGTCGAATTCGCGATCGTCGCGCCGGTATTCCTGCTGATGCTGATGGGCATGCTCGATGCCGGCCAGATGATCTACGGCAAGACCGTGCTGAGCGGCGCGGTCGAAGCGGCCGCGCGCTCGTCCTCGCTCGAAGGGAGCGATACGGCAGCCGCCGACACGCAGGTCAAGGACCGGGTCAAGCATGTCCTGCCGGGGGTGCAGATCGTCTCGACCCGCACCAGCTACTACGATTTCGCCGATATCGGCCGCGCCGAGCAGTGGAACGACGCCGACGGCGATGGCGCCTGCGACGACGGCGAGGCGTTCACCGACGAGAATTCCAACGGCAGCTGGGACCGCGAGATCGGCGTATCGGGGAACGGCGCGGCGAACGACGTGGTGATGTATTCGGTCCGGGCGAGCTTCGAGCCGGTGTTCAAGATCCCGTTCATGCCCGCGATGTGGAGCTCGCGCACGCTGAGCTCGACCGCGATCCGCAAGAACCAGCCCTACGCCACCCAGCAGACGTATTCCTCGACCGCCGGGACCTGCGACTGATGGCCGGGCGCAAACGCCTCCCGCTGCGCTCCGCGCTTCTCCGGCTGCTGCGCGACACGCGCGGCGTGTCGCTGATCGAGTTCGCCTATATCCTGCCGGTGTTCATCACCCTGGGAATGCTCGGGGCCGAGGTGGCGTGGATGGCGTCGATCAACATGCAGGTCAGCCAGGTCGCGCTGTCGCTGGCCGACAACGCCTCGCGCCTCGGCCAGACCGACAACAGCAGCGTGACCCCGACGATCACCGAGGGGGACATCGATTCGATCATGTCGGGCGCGATCCGCCAAGGCGCGTCGTACAATCTCGCCACCCGCGGGCGCGTGATCCTCTCGAGCCTCGAATACGACGAGGCGAGCGGCAAGCAGTACTT
>JBHWTG010000129.1:0-3136 GCA_043427735.1 Tsuneonella sp.
CACTCGCCGCCGCCCGCACGATCCTCACCCGGCTGCACGAGGTGATGGCCTCGCGGCTGCACCCGCAGGGCAAGCTCGACCAGGTGGTCCAGATCATCGGCGAAAGCCTCGATAGCGAGGTGTGCTCGATCTACCTGCTGCGCGAAGGGATGCTCGAGCTGTTCGCCACCCGCGGGCTCGAGCAGAGCGCGGTCCACGTCACCCGCCTTGCCATCGGCGAGGGCCTCAACGGGATCATCGCCGAGCATATCGAGACGCTGAACCTGGCCGAGGCCGCGGCGCACCCCGACTTCGCCTACCGGCCGGAGACCGGCGAGGAGAAGTTCCATTCGTTCGCCGGGGTGCCGATCGTGCACCGCGAGCGCGCGGTGGGCACGCTGTGCGTCCAGCACGCCGAGCCGCGTCGCTACGAGGACGTCGAGATCGAAGCGTTGCAGACCGTGGCGATGGTGCTGTCCGAGCTGATCGCCAGCGCCGGCCTGGTCGACGAGGAAACCAGCGCCTTGGGCGCGGCGCTGTCCGGCCCCCAGGTGGTCCAGGGGCTGACGCTGGTCAAAGGCATCGCCGGCGGCGCGGCGGTGTTCCACCAGCCGCGGGTGCACATCGATCAGGTGGTGGCCGAGGACATCGAGGCCGAGCGGCAGCGCGTCTACCGCGCGTTCGACAAGATGCGCGACCAGATCGAGGCGATGGCGAGCCAGGCCGAGTTCGGGGTCGGCGGCGAGCACGACGAAGTGCTCCAGACCTACAAGATGTTCGCCTACGACGAGGGCTGGGGGCGGCGGATCAACGAGGCGATCGATTCCGGTCTCACCGCCGAAGCCGCGATCGAGCGGGTGCAGCAGCGCACCCGGATGCGCATGCGCGAGATCGACGATCCGCTGCTGGCCGATCGGATGCACGATCTCGAGGACCTGTCGAACCGGCTGCTGCGCATCGTCTCCGGCCAGCTCGGCACCGCGGCGACCCAGGGCCTGAAGCGCGACACGATCCTCATCGCCAAGAACCTCGGCCCCGCCGAGCTGCTCGAATACGACCGTCGGCGGCTCAAGGGAGTGGTGCTCGAGGAAGGCTCGCTGACCGCGCACGTGGTGATCGTCGCGCGCGCCATGGGGGTACCGGTGCTCGGCCGTGTACGGGGCCTGCGAGCGCTGGTGCGCGAGGGCGACGAAATCCTGCTCGACGCCGACAAGGGCATCGCGCACATCCGACCGACCCAGCAGACGCAGGAACTGTTTGTCGAGCGCTTCGCCCGCAGCCGCGAGCGCCAGGCCGCTTACGCCAGCTTGCGCGAGGTCGAGCCGTTCACCCGCTGCGGCACCCGCATCCAGGTGATGATCAACGCCGGCCTGCGCGACGACATGGCCGCGCTCAGCCTCGTAGGCGCTGACGGCATCGGCCTGTTCCGCACCGAATTCCAGTTCCTGGTCTCGGCCACGCTGCCCCAGCGCGAGCGCCAGACCCGGCTCTACCGCGACGTGCTCGAGGCGGCGGGCGACAAGCCGGTGATCTTCCGCACGGTCGACATCGGCGGCGACAAGGCAGTGCCCTATCTCGACAGCGAGAGCACCGCGCAGGAAGAGAATCCGGCGATGGGCTGGCGCGCGCTGCGGCTTGCGCTCGAGCGCGAGGGGCTGCTCAAGGCGCAGGCGCGCGCGCTGCTCGAAGCGGCGGCGGGCCGCTCGCTGAACGTGATGTTCCCGATGGTGTCCGAGCCGTGGGAGTTCGACGCGGCCAAGGCGGTGTTCGATCAGCAGCTTGCCTGGCTCAAGGGGCGGAAGAAAATCCTGCCCAAGGCGATCCGCTACGGCGCGATGCTCGAAGTGCCCGCGCTTGCCGAGGCGCTCGATCTGCTGCTGCCCAAGGTCGGGTTCGTGTCAGTCGGCACCAACGATCTGACCCAGTTCCTGTTTGCCGCCGATCGCGCCAACCCCAAGCTCGCCGAGCGCTATGACTGGCTCAGCCCGGCGATCCTGCGGTTTCTCAGGCGCGTTGTGCTGGCCACCACGGGATCGGGGGTGGATCTGGCGGTGTGCGGCGAAATGGGCGGGCGGCGGCTCGAGGCGCTGGCGCTGCTCGGGATCGGGTTCCGCCGGCTGTCGATCACTCCGGTTGCGGTCGGGCCGATCAAGGAACTGGTGCGCAAGGTCGATCTGGCGGAGATCACCGCGGCGATGGCCGGCTGGCTGTCGTCTCCGCCGGCGTCGCTGCGGGCCGAGCTGCAGGCCTGGGCCGAAGCGCGCGGGATCGAGGCCGACTGACATTCGTCGCGTGCCGGGCGCGCTTCGTCGCCCGGCGGCGGACGGCCCCTTGGGAAGCTTGACACCGCCGTTCCGCCCCGGTTGAGAGCGCGGTGGGGGCGTTGTTCGATACGGTCGGGACGCTAGATGGATACTGCCATGGGTTCGCAAAACGGCGAACTGCCGCTGCACGGCGTCGGCGATCGGCTGCGCTTGGCGCGCGAGCGCGGCGGGATGACGCTCGAGCAGCTCGCCGCCGAGACACGGATTCCCCAGCGGCACCTCGCGATCATGGAGGCGGGCGACTGGAACGCGCTGCCCGCGCGGACGTACGCCACTGGTTTCGCGCGGACGTATGCCAAGGCGGTCGGGCTCGACGCGAAGGCGATCGTGGCGGAAGTGCGTGCGGAGCTGGCCGCGAGCGATCCCGCCGAGCGCTACCGTGGGGCGGGGTTCGAGCCGGGCGATCCGGCGCGCATTCCCTCGCGCGGGCTGGCGCTGTTCAGCCTCGTCGCGGTGCTGCTGCTGCTGATCGGCGGGTTCATGTTCTACGACCGGGTGATCTCCCCGGGGTCGGGCCCAGGCTCGCTGCTCGAGGAAGAGCGGCTGGCCGCCCAGGCCAAGGCCACGGTGCCCAGGGCCGCCACGAGCGCGGCGCCCGCCGAGGCCAAGGCAGGCCCGGTGGTGTTCACCGCGCTCGAGGACGGGGTGTGGGTCAAGTTCTACGACGCCGCGGGCGCGCAGCTGATGCAGAAACAGATGGCCAAGGGCGAGACTTATACGGTGCCACCCGATGCCAACGGCCCGCTGCTGTGGACCGGTCGGCCCGACGCACTGGCGATCGCGGTGGGCGGCCAGCCGGTGCCAAAGCTCGCGGAACGCGAAGGGATCAAGAT
>JBHWTG010000130.1:0-5003 GCA_043427735.1 Tsuneonella sp.
AATGTGCGCGCTCGGCCGCGGTGTAGCGCCGCACCAGGGGCGGCCGCGCGCCGGTGATCGCCCGCTCGGCCAGCGCGCCGTCCCAGATCGAATGCAGGTTGCGCCCCGGCACGATGCCGTAGCTCGCCGCGACGTCGTTGCCGCCGCGATCGTGGTTGTCGCCCGAATGGAGCGGCATGTGGATGTCGCCGGCGAAGTGGACCAGGAACGCGAGCGCCTCGAGCCGGACGTTGCCGGGCAGGCTCTCGTCGGCGAGGATGCGGTGGTTGCGCTCGATCTGCGCGCTGACGCAGTTGCCGCCGCCGCAGTTCTTGCGCGCGTCGTAGTCCTCGCCGATCGGCTGGGTCTGGTAATGCCAGGCGGCGGTGTAGCCCCAGCGCCAGCTCTCGCGGCGCACGCAGTCGGGCCAGGTCGCCGCCTCGGGCAGCGAGCGCAGGCGGCACTCGGGCGTGCCGAGCTCGCCCTCGTGCGCGATCAGCCGGGAGATCGCCGAGCGGGTGGCGGGCGAAACGTTGGCGAGCGCGATCCGCGCGGTGGTCTCGTGGCCGAAGAACCCCCACGCGCGCGCCGCCGCGGGCTGCAGCGCGAGCGCGGCGGCGGCGGCGAGACCCGCGATCAGGCGACCGGTGCCTTGTCCCACTGCTCGATCACCCATTGCTCGTCCTCGGCGGCGTGGATCCACGTCTGCATCCATTCGTGCTCCCAAACCGCTTCCATGTAGGCCTGCGCGAACCCAGGCACGCCGACCCCGTACGTCACGAAGCGGCTGACCACCGGGGCGTAGAACACGTCGGCCGCGCCGAACGTGCCGAACAGGAACGGCCCGCCCCGCCCGAACCGTGCGCGCGCCTCGGCCCACAAGGTCAGCACGCGGACGATGTCGGCCTTGGCCTCGTCCGACAGCTGCGCCCCCTGGTGGCGCATGCGCACGTTCATCGGGCATTCCCGGCGCAGCGCGACGAAGCTCGAGTGCATTTCCGCGACCATCGCCCGGGCCATCCCGCGCGGGGCGTCGTCCTTGGGCCAGAACCGCTCGCGCCCCACCTTGTCGGCGAGGTATTCGAGGATCGCCAGGCTGTCCCAGATCACCGCGTCGCCGTCCCACAGCACCGGCACTTTGCCGCTCGAGGGCTGGATTTCGCCCATCGCGCGCTTCACCTGCTCCCACTCCTCGCCGTAGATCGGCACGGTCAGCTCCTCGAACGCGAGGCCCGACTGCTTGCACGCGAGCCAGCCGCGCAGCGACCAGCTCGAATAGTTCCTGTTGCCGACGATCAGCTTCACTGCGCCACCCTGCTGCCCACCTTCGGCGCGCCCTAGGCATTCAGCCATGCGCTGTCGAGGCTGAACGCCGTTGCGCGCGCCGCAGCGTGCGCTATGCCCCGGCCATGAGCCTGCGCCCGTTCCACCTCGCCGTCCCCGTCCGCGACATCGCCGAGGCGCGCGCGTTCTACGGCGGCGTGCTGGCCTTGCGCGAAGGCCGCAGCGCCGAAAGCTGGGTCGACTTCGATTTCTTCGGGCATCAGCTCGTGGTTCACCACGCGCCTCGAGCCACCAGCGGCGACGCGGCGGTGAACCCGGTCGACGGGCACGGCGTGCCGGTGCCGCACTTCGGCGTGGTGCTGACGCCCGAAGACTTCGCGGCGATGGCCGCGCGGGTCGAGGCCGCCGGGGTCCGGTTCGAGATCGCGCCCTACACGCGCTTCGAGGGCGAGCCCGGCGAACAGTCGACGATGTTCTTCCGCGATCCGAGCGGCAACGCGATCGAGATCAAGGCATTCGCCACCCTCGATCGCCTGTTCGCCACCTAAACGCGCTCCTGTTAACCCGAAATAAACAGTAAAAACCGACTGTTAGCCGGAACCCGCCGCGTGCTCGCAGGTTGAGTGCGCAAGGGATTGTTGAGGGTCGCAGCTCAAATGAACAGCGTCGCGCCGGCACACGGCTTGATCGAGCACCGAATCGGGCGCCGCGAAGCGACTCGCCATCGGCTCAATCTTGCCGCCCGCATCGTCACGCGCGAGGCGAGCCTGCGGGTCCAGCTCGAGGACATTTCGGCCAGCGGCGCGTCGATCCGGCTGATGCACCCGCGCGCGTTTACCGGCGGCCAGCTCCGCTGGCTCGAGTTCGCCGCGTTCGCCCAGGTGGTCTGGCGCGCCGACTTGCGCTGCGGGCTGACATTCGCCGATCCGCTCGACGACGAGCAGCTGCGGCGGACGCGCGAGTTCGCGCGGCTGGTGGGCTCGGGCTCGGCGGACAAGTACGGCCGGCTGGCATCGGCCTGGGTGCACGGCCCGGGCGACTGGTAGCGGCGGCGGGCGCCGTTCAGGCCGCCAGGTATTCCTCGAGCTCCTCGCTGCCGCCGATGCACTCGTCGTCGATGAACACCTGCGGGTTGGTCGCCACGCCCTGCTCGGCCTTGAAGGCGTCGACCTCATCGCGCGATTCGAGCACCCGGTCGTCGACCGCGAACCCGGCGCGCTCAAGCATCTCCTTGGCCTTGACCCCGAACGGGCAGGTGTGATCGGGCAGGACCATCCGGTAGAGCACGGCGGTTTGCTGGTCGGTCATAGCGGGCACCCTTCTGCTGCGCTGGCGAAGCGCTCGGGCCAGCGCTTCGTTCCGCGAGGGCGCGCGCTCAGCTCTCCGCGTCGGCCAGCACCGCGGCGCGCAGCTCGGCGATGCCCAGGCCCTTCTCGGAGCTGGTCGCGTGGACGCCCGGGAACGCGGCGGTGCGCTGTCTCGCCTCCGCTTCGGTCGCCGCCACCACCGCGGCCAGCTCTTCCGCCTTGATCTTGTCGGCCTTGGTCAGCACCAGGCGATAGCCGACCGCCGCCTCGTCGAGCAGCCTCATCATCTCGCGGTCGACGTCCTTCACCCCGTGGCGGCTGTCGATCAGCACCAGCGTGCGCTTCAGCACCTGCCGCCCGCGCAGGAAATCGCGCACCAGCGCCTTCCACCGCTCGACCACCTTGAGCGGCGCCTTGGCGAAGCCGTAGCCGGGCATGTCGACCAGCCGCAGCGCCAGCGGATCGCCGACGTCGAAGAAGTTGAGCTCCTGCGTCCGCCCGGGGGTGACCGACGCGCGCGCCAGGCTCTTGCGCCCGGTGAGCGCGTTGAGCAGCGAGCTCTTGCCGACGTTCGAGCGGCCGGCGAAGGCGATCTCGGGCGCGGCCGGGTCGGGCAGGAACTTGAGCTGCGGCGCCGACAGCAGGAACTCGACGCGCCCGGTGAGCAGCTTGCGCGCGCGCTCCTCGAGTGCCGCTTGCTCTACAACTTCGCTCGTCATAGCGAGCGAAGCGAAGCAATCCATCTTCCGATGATGGATTGCCGCGCCACCTGCGGTGGCTCGCAATGTCGAGGGTGTGGAATCTTCACCCCTTGGCCTTGGCGTCGCGCGCCTTGGCGCGATCCTGGTCGACCTTGTCCTTGTCGGCCTGCGCCCTGAGCTGCGGATGCTTCGAATAGAGATACGTCTGCTGCGCCAGCGTGAGCAGGTTGTTGGTGATCCAGTAGATCAGCAGCCCGGCCGCGAACGGGGCCATGGCGAACATCAGGACCCACGGCATGATCTTGAACATCTGCGCCTGGATCGGGTCGGTCGCGGGGGGGTTGAGGCGGAATGTGGCCCACATCGAGATGCCCAGCAGCACCGCCAGCGGGCCGATGCCGAGAAAGCTCGGCGGGGTGAACGGGAGCAGCCCGAACAGGTTGAGGATATGCGCCGGGTCGGGCGCCGACAGGTCGTCGATCCACAGCGCGAACGGCTTGTAGCGCATCTCGATCGCCACCATCAGGACTTTGTACAGGCCGTAGAAGATCGGGATCTGCAGCAGGATCGGCAGGCACCCGGCGAGCGGGTTCACGCCTTCGCTGCGGTAGAGCCCCATGATCTCCTGCTGCTGCCTGGGCTTGTCGTCCTTGTAGCGGTCCTGGATCGCCTTCATCTTGGGTTGTAGCGCGCGCATCGCGGCCATGCTGGCGAACTGCTTCTGCGCGATCGGGAACATCACCAGCCGCACGATCAGCGTCAGCAGGATGATCGCCACGCCGAAGTTGCCGGCCAGGCCGTAGAGCTGGCGCAGCAGCCACAGGATCGGCTTTTCGATCACCCCGAACCAGCCCCAGTCGATCGCGTTCTCGAGCTGCGGGATCCCGGCGCGCTGATATTCGCCCAGCGCGGCGCTCTCCTTGGCGCCGGCGAACAGCCGGGTGGTGCGCGAGATCTGCCGGCCGGCCGGCACGGTGACCGGATCGTAGATCACGTCGGCGCGGTAGAGATCGCGGCCCGCGGCGCGGAAATCGGCCTCGGTGCCGGTGTTGCCCTGCGGGATCAGCGCCGACATCCAGTAGATGTCGGTGAAGCCGATCCAGTCGGCCTTGCCTTCGGGGGTCACCCGCCCGCCCGGCGCCTCGGCGATGTCGTCGTAGTCCCAGTCGAAATTGACCGCGTTGCCGAACGAGCCGATCGGGCCCGAGTGGAGCTGCCACGAATCGTAGCTGGCGGTCGTGCTCGTGCGGCTGACGGTGGCGAACGGGCGCAGCACGATCGCCCCGGCGGCGGCGTTGCCGACGGTCTGCTTGGCGGTGATCATGTACTCGCCGTCGACCGACAGCTCGATGCGGAACGCCTGCCCCTCGCCGTTGGGCCAGGTCAGGGTGACCGGCTTGCCCGGAGCCAGCGGACCGCCCTCGGCGCGCCAGACCGATCGGGCATCGGGCACGCGCACCCCTTCGCCGACCCAGCCGAATTGCGCGAAGTGCTGCGCCGGGGTGCCGGCCGGGCTGAACAGGCGCACGGGCGCGGGATCGTCGACCGTTTCGGTATGCTCCTTGAGCGTGAGATCGTCGATCCGGGCGCCGACGAGATCGATCGATCCGGCGACCTCGGGCGCGTCGATCCGCACCCGCTGCGGGGATTTCAAGGCGACGGCGAGATCGCGCTTCTCGAGCGCGACCGCAGCGGGATCGGCCAGGCCGCCCTCGCGGCTCGGCCGCGACCG
>JBHWTG010000131.1:0-3315 GCA_043427735.1 Tsuneonella sp.
GAGTCTGGGCGCGGGAGCGGGCGGCGCCGCAGCCGCCGCCTTGGGCTCGGGCTTGTCCTCGTTGGGCCTGACCGGGCTGGGCCGCGCCTTGAGCCCCAGCCGATGCGCCTTGCCGATCACCGCGTTGCGGCTGACCCCGCCGAGCTCGTCGGCGATCTGGCTGGCGGTCGCGCCGCCTTCCCACATCTTCTTCAGCGTCGCGATGCGTTCGTCTGTCCAGCTCATCGGGGGTTCGCAAATCCTGTCATGTCGCCGGTGGGCGCGCGTGCCGCGGGTCAGCTTGCTTCGGCGGGCGCTTGGCCCTAGTCGCCGCGCGATGCCCGATCAAGCCCAGCCGCCGGACCTCGCCAAGCCCGCGCGCGCGGCGTTCCGTCCGCGGGGCGAGCCGGTGATCCAGGGGGTCAACCGGATCGGGCTGTGGAGCCTCTATATTAAGGAGGTGCGCCGGTTTCTCAAGGTGCAGACCCAGACGATCTGGGCTCCGGCGGTCACCACCCTGCTGTTTCTGGTTATCTTCACCGTTGCGCTCGGGCGCGAAGGGCGCGTGGTGCTGGGGGTGCCGTTCGCCACCTTCGTCGCGCCGGGTCTCATCGTCATGGCGATGATGCAGAACGCATTCGCCAATTCGAGCTTCGGGTTCCTCTCGGGCAAGATCCAGGGGACCATCATCGACCTCCTGATGCCGCCGCTGTCGACCGGCGAGCTGATGACCGGGATGATCGGCGCGGCGGTCACCCGGGCGCTGGCCGTCGGGCTGACCGTGGCCCTGGCGATGCTGCTGTACCCCGGGGTGACCCTCGCGCTGGCGCATCCCTGGGCGGCGGCGTGGTTCGCGCTGATGGGCGCGGTGATGCTCGCGCTGCTGGGCCTGATGACCTCGATCTGGGCCGAGAAGTTCGATCACGCCGCGGCGGTGACCAACTTCGTGGTCGCCCCGCTCAGCCTGCTGTCGGGCACGTTCTACGTCATCGACAACCTCAGCCCGGCGTTCCAGGCGATCAGCCGCGCGAACCCGTTCTTCTACGTCATCAGCGGGTTTCGGTTCGGCTTCCTCGGGCAGAGCGATATCGGCGGCACCAACCAGGCGGTGCTGTGGAGCGCGCTGGGCCTGGGCCTGTTCAACCTCGCGCTGGGGGCGGCGACCTACGCGCTGCTGCGCTCGGGCTGGAAGCTGAAGAGCTAGCCCGGCGGGGATCAGTGCGTCAGCCCGCGCCGCAGGCGATAGCGGCCGTCGGCGAAATCGTCGAACAGCTCGGAGACCTGCGGGTGGTCGACCGGCCCGCCCTCCGCGTCGGGCAGCAGGTTCTGCTGGCTGACGTAGGCGACATACGCCGAATCGCCGTTCTCGGCGAGCAGGTGGTAGAACGGCTGGTCCTTGTGCGGGCGCACGGCGGCGGGGATCGCCTCGTACCATTCGTCGCTGTTGGCGAACACCGGGTCGATGTCGAACACCACGCCGCGGAAATCGAACACCCGGTGGCGCACCACCGCGCCGATCGGAAAGCGGGCGCGGGCGTGGAGCGGGGCCTCGATCGTGCGCCCGGCCTGGGGAGAGAAGAACTGTGCGCGGTCCATCGTGGCTTTCGGATATAGGCGGTCCGGCGGGTCAAACAAGCGCGCGCGAGGTGTGTTCCACGGGTGCGGGCGATGTCGGCTCTTGGCAACCCGGCGGGCGTCGGCTAGGCGCCGCCCCTGTTTCGGCCCGGACGCGCGCGTCCAGCACGACGGCCTCGCGGAGAGGTGGCAGAGTGGTCGAATGCGCCGCACTCGAAATGCGGTGTGCGGGCAACCGCACCGTGGGTTCGAATCCCACCCTCTCCGCCACCCCCTGATCGCCATCCTCCCTTGCCATTGCCCACGGCAGCCCGGTCCCTGGGAACAAAGAGAGAACCTGGCGGTTGGCGGGTGGAAGGAGACAGCCATGAGCGCAGCCCACCCGAGCGACAATCCCAAGGCGCAGCCGACCTCGAACGCGGTCAAGCCGCCCGAGGAGTGGACCAGCGGCGACGAGCCGATGACCGGTGCCCAGGCGAGCTACCTCAAGACGCTGAGCGAAGAGGCGCACGATCCCGCAGCGTACGACCCCGAGTTGAGCAAGGCCGAAGCGTCGATCAAGATCGACGAGTTGCAGCACGCGACCGGCCGCGGCGAGTAGAGACGCGAAGGGGCCGCGCTCCGGTGGCGGAGGCGGCCCCTTGTCGTTCGCCGGCTGCGCGCGCGGTCAGCCGTCGTAGTCGGCGCCGACGTTGGTCTGGCGGGCGGGCGCCGCGGCGGTGATGCGCAGCGCTTCGGCCGACTGGCTGAGGCTGCCGATCTCGTCCGCTTCGTCCTCGTCGTCGGGAAGGATCTTCTGAAGGCCGACCACCACCGATTCGTGCAGCTCCTTCGGGCGCACAGTTTCCTCGGCGATCTCGCGCAGCGCCACGACCGGATTCTTGTCGCGGTCGCGGTCGATGGTCAGTTCGGCCCCGCCCGAAATCTCGCGCGCGCGCTGCGCGGCGAGCAGCACGAGATCGAAACGGTTGGGGATCTTGTCGACGCAATCTTCGACGGTAACGCGCGCCATCGGGCACTCCGGTCAACGGGGGTGTCGGGAAAGCCCGCCAAGTAGGGACAGGGCGTCGCCAAGTCAAGAAAATGGCTCTAGGTCCCCCGGCGATGGACTATCGCGATCCGCCGCCGTTCGGCATCGAGGCGCAGGGGCACGCGCTCACGTTCCATGCCGCCGGGGAGGACCGGCTGGCGGCGCTGCTGGCGACGATCGACGGCGCCCAGGCCTCGCTGCGGGTGGCGTTCTACATCTTCGCCGAGGATGCGAGCGGCGCGCGGGTGCGCGACGCGTTGACCGCGGCGGCCGTGCGCGGGGTTAAGGTGAGCCTGATCGTCGACGGGTTCGGGGCCGACGCGCGGGCGCAGTTCTTCGCCGGAATGGTCGCGGCGGGCGGAACGTTCTGCTGCTTCTCGCCGCGCCTGAGCCAGCGCTACCTGATCCGCAACCACCAGAAGATCGTCGTCGCCGACGATGCGCGGGCGATCGTCGGCGGCTTCAACGTCGCCGACGATTACTTCGCTGCGCCCGATGCCGGGGGCTGGAGCGACCTCGCGGTCGAGGTGGAGGGCCCGGCCGTGCGCGAGCTCGCCCGCTGGTTCGACGCCCTGCACGGCTGGGCGAGCAATCCGCGCGCCAACTGGCGGGCGATCCGCCGGATGGTGCGCCAGTGGCGGCCGGGCGATGGACCGGTGCGGGTGCTCATCGGCGGGCCCACCCGCGGCCTGTCGAGCTGGGTCAAGAGCGTGCGCAGCGACCTCAACTTT
>JBHWTG010000132.1:0-3373 GCA_043427735.1 Tsuneonella sp.
ACTGTGCGCCCGCTTCGAGCATCGCGGCGGCGTGCGCCTGGCCCTCCTCGGGCCGGTCGAGGAACCTGCCGCCGTCGGAGAAGCTGTCGGGCGTGACGTTGAGGATGCCCGCGACCTGCGGCTGGTCGAGGCGGACGGTCCGCTCGCCGAGCTGGAGCGGCCGGTGCGCGGTGCGCAGCCCCGCCCATTGCGCCTCCGCCTCCGCGCCGACTGCCTCGGGCAGCCGCGCGAAAGTCTCGGCGGCGGTCTCCGGCGTGAATCGGTGCCGCTCCACCACCTCGGCCCCCCGCCGCACGATCGCCGCGAAACGGTGGGCGTAGACCAGCCCGCCGGCGAGCCGGACGGCGTCCCCCGCCTCGCTCTGCGGGCTCGCCGCAAGGCCGATCGGCATGAGATAGATCGCTTCGGTCATCCGACCACCACGCCAAAGGTTACACTAAGTTTACACTCACAACGGCGACCCGGGCCGCGGGCGGGCTCGAGGCGGCGGTGGGGCAGGAGCAGAACCGGCGCGACCATCGACATGCCTGTTCCTTGGCACGCGGCCAGCCGTGTAGGACAGCGAAAAATCAGTCCTCCACGCTCAGCAGATAGAGCTGGCGCGCGGCGTCGATCGGTTGCGCCTCGCCGCCCGCTTCGTAGTGCCAGAAGGCCCAGCCGTTGCAGCTCGGCGCGCCCTGGAGCTCCTTGCCGAGCCCGTGGATCGAGCCGCTCTGCGCGCCGCACAGCAGCGAGCCGTCGGCCCGCACGGTGGCGGTCCAGCGGCGGCGCTTGTCGAACACCCGGGTACCGGGAGGCAGCAAGCCCGCCTCGACCACCGCTCCGAACGCCACCTTGGGCGCCGTGCGCGGCGACTGCATCGTCGCCAGCGCGCTCTCGTCGAGCGGCAGCTCCTTCTCGATTCGCCGGGTTGCCACCTCGCGGTAGGCGGGCTCGCGCTCGCAGCCGATCCACGACCGCCCGAGCCGCTTGGCGACCGCGCCGGTGGTGCCGGTGCCGAAGAACGGGTCGAGCACCACGTCGCCCTTCTCGGTCGTCGCCAGCAGCACGCGGTAGAGCAGCGCCTCGGGCTTTTGCGTCGGGTGCGCCTTGTGGCCGTTCTCCTTGAGGCGCTCCTGCCCGCCGCAGATCGGGATCACCCAGTCGCTGCGCATCTGCAGCTCGTCGTTCAGCGTCTTCATCGCGCGGTAGTTGAACTGGTAGCGGGCCTTTTCGCCCATGCTGGCCCAGATCAGCGTCTCGTGCGCGTTGGTGAAGCGGGTGCCCTTGAAGTTGGGCATCGGGTTGGTCTTGCGCCAGACCACGTCGTTGAGGATCCAGAAGCCGACGTCCTGCACGATCGCGCCTACCCGGAAGATGTTGTGGTAGCTGCCGATCACCCACAGCGCGCCGTCGGGCTTCAGCACCCGGCGCGCCTCGCCGAGCCAGCCCCTTGTGAACGAGTCGTAGGCGGCGAAGCTGTCGAACCGGTCCCAGTGGTCGGTCACCGCGTCGACATGGCTGCCGTCGGGGCGATTGAGCTCGCCGCCGAGCTGCAGGTTGTACGGCGGGTCGGCGAACACCAGGTCGACCGAGGCCGCCGGCAGCCGCTTCATCGCCTCGACGCAGTCGCCCGCCAGAATGCGCCCCAGCGGCAGCTCGGCCGGCGCCGCGCCAGCCGCGCTGCGGCGCGCACCGACCCGCGCGGTCTCGATGACCCCCATTCCGTCTCATCCCCCTGATTCAACTTATCCACAGGGTGAGTCCAAGCGGAGTCGCCGTCAAGCCGGGAGGCGACGAGCCGAGCGGCGAGGCGTCTTTTTCTTTGACACGGAACAAAAAGAGTCTGCGCTAAACCACTGCGCTGACTACTCTTTCAGGCGACGGCATCGGCCGGGGTGTGGCCGGAAAGACTCAATTCAAGCTGATTGAAAACCGGCGCGAAGGTTCGCCGATGGAGCGGGCACGGCCCGTGCTCGCGCAGCGCCTTGAGGTGGGTCGGGGTCGAATAGCCGACGTTGGTCTCCCACCCGTAATGCGGGTGCGCCCGGGCGTGCTCGCGCATGATCCGGTCGCGCCATTCCTTGGCGACGATGCTGGCCGCGCCGATCGCCGGTTCCTTGGCGTCGCCGCCGACGATCGGCCGCGCCGCCCAGCGCCATTCGGGCCGGCGCCCGTGGGGAGTCAGGTTGCCATCGACGAGCACCAGTTCGGGATCGCACTCGAGCACCTCCGCCAGGCGCCCGACCGCCAGCGTCATCGCCAGCATCGTCCCGTGGAAGATGTTGAGCCGGTCGATCTCCTCGACCCCGACCACCCCGACCGCCCAGGCGCAGCGGCGGCGGATCGCACGGTCGGCGCGCGCGCGGCTGTCGGGGCAGAGCTTTTTCGAATCGTCGATTCCCGCCGGGCGGGGCTTGCACAGCGCGACCGCGGCGGCGACAACCGGGCCCGCCAGCGGGCCGCGGCCCGCCTCGTCCACCCCGACGACCAGCGGGGCGGAGCCGAATGACGGATGAGGAGTTCCTGCCAGCATGACCAAGCGACCGACCGTTCTTGCTGCCCTATCCACCGCCGCGCTGGCGCTTTCAAGCTGCGGGGCGCAGGCAAATGGGGAAACCGCCGCCGACGCGCGCTCGACCCCGGCTCCGCGCGCGCAGGCGGGGGCGCCGTTCAGCGTGACCGCGCACGGCGAGTTCGACGAGCCGTGGGCGGCCGCGTTCGTGCCCGGGACACCGGTCCTCGTGGTCACCCTCAAGTCGGGCAGGATCGCCGGCATCGACACGCGCAACGACCGCGCGATCTTCTTCGAAGGGGTGCCGCAGGTCGATTACGGCGGACAGGGCGGACTGGGCGATGTCGCCTTCCTGCCGGGCGAGGCGGCATCGACCCTCACCCCGCGGACGATCTACCTGAGCTGGGCCGAGGCGGGCCCCAACGACACCCGCGGCGCGGTGGTCGGGCGCGGGCGGATGGTCTGCGAGGAGCACCAGACGTGCCGGATCGACGATCTCGCGGTCATCTGGCGCCAGCCCAAGGTGAGCGGGCGCGGGCACTACGCCCACCGCATCGCCGTGTCGCCCGACGGCAGGCACCTGTTCGTCGCGAGCGGCGACCGGCAGAAGATGGCTCCCGCGCAGGACACCGCCAACAACCTCGGCTCGGTCGTGCGGCTCAACCTCGACGGGACCCCGGCGGCGGGCAACCCGCTCGCCGGGCAGGCCGGCAAGGCGCCCGATATCTGGTCGTGGGGCCACCGCAACATCCTGGGCCTCAAGTTCGACGCGCAGGGGCGGCTGTGGGCGCTCGAGCACGGGCCCGCCGGCGGCGACGAGCTCAACCTCGTGAAGCGGAGCGCCAACTACGGCTGGCCGGTGGTGTCCGAAGGCACAGT
>JBHWTG010000133.1:0-2530 GCA_043427735.1 Tsuneonella sp.
GAGCTCGGCGCCGAACAGCAGCGCGTAGCTCGACAGGTAGAGCCAGGTCAGTAGCACCACCACCGCTCCAAGCGAGCCGTACGTCGCGCCGTAGTTGCCGAAGCGCGCGACGTAGAACCCGAAGCCGAGCGTGAGCAGCACCCAGGCGAGCGCGAACAGAAGCGAACCCGGCGTGAGCCAGCGCCACCGCGCCGCGTCTCGCGCCGGGCCGAAGCGATAGAGCGCTGCCGCCGCGGTGGCCGCGGCCAGGCCCAACAGCAGGTACGATGCGATCTTGCCGAGCGCGAGGGCCAGCGGACCCGCGGCAGGAAACAGCGCCTCGAGATACCCGAGCACCGCGATCGCCAGCGAAGCGAGGATCGCCGCGATCACTGCGCCCGCTGTCATTGCGAGCGCGAGCAGGTTCACCTTGACGAAGCCCCGGGTCTCGCTCTCTTCGTAAGCGATGTTCAGCGCGGTGACGATCGCACCGGCGGCGTTGCGTGCGCCGAACAGCGCTATTCCCAGCGCCGCCAGCAGGCCGAGACCCTTTTTGCCGCTCGAGGTCTGCACGACGTTGAGGAGCTGCTCGCCCACCAGTCGGGCAATGTCGGCAGGCAGCGTCGTGGCGATCGTCTGGAGGCTTTCCACCACCGTCGCCGGGTCGGCGAACAGGCCGTAAGCGAGCACGATCGAGCCGAGCAGCGGAACCAGCGCGAGGAAGGCATAATAGCTGACCCCGGCGGCGATCAGCCCGACGTTGTCGGCCGATGCCTCCTTCCACGTGCGCACCAGCACGTCCCGCCACGCGGCAAGGGGCATTTGCCAGGGGGAGAGAGCGTCTCGGCCCTTGGGATCGGACGATAGGTTCACGGAAGGCTCGCGCAAGTCGGGTGCAGCTGACGGAAAGGTCGAGCGCCCGGCCGGTTCCGCGATTGATATTTGCGTATCGGCACTTCCGAGACCGCAACCGTGCTTCCGTTTCGCCGGAGGGGGGCCTACATGCGCCGCGCCATGGCCCGCCCCAAGCCCGAGATGTTCGACAAGCACAAGACCGTCGCCGAGAACCGGCGCGCGCGGTTCGATTATTTCATCGAGGACAAGTTCGAAGCGGGACTGATGCTCACCGGCACCGAGGTCAAGAGCCTACGCGCGGGCGAAGCGACGATCGCCGAGAGCTACGCGGAAGTGCGCGGCGGGGAGGTATGGCTGGTCAACGCCAACGTGCCCGAATTCAGCCACGGCAACCGCCACAACCACGAGCCGAAGCGGCCGCGCAAGCTGCTGCTCAACGCGCGCGAGATCGACCGGATGACCGGGGCGGTCGAGCGCAAGGGGATGACGCTGGTGCCCCTGTCGATCTATTTCAACAGCCGCGGCCGCGCGAAAGTCGAGCTGGCGCTCGCCAAGGGCAAGCAGGCGCAGGACAAGCGCCAGACGATCAAGGATCGCGACTGGCAGCGCGACAAGGCCCGGCTGATGCGCGAGCGCGGCTAGCCGCCGCCGCCGCGACGCCCTAATACCCGGCCCGAAAGATGTTCGCCAAAGCTTCCGCCTGGATCAGCCGCAATCTGCCCACCCGCGAGCAGATGGAAGGCAGCCGCTGGACCCGGCCGTTCGCCAACCGCATCCTGCGCTCGGAATTGTGGCGCTTTACCCGCCGCTCGGTGCCGCGCGGGGTGGCGCTCGGGATGCTGGTCGGCATCATCATGCCGTTCGCGCAGATCCTCATCGCCGCGCTGCTGTGCATGTCGGTCCGCGCGAACGTGCCGGTGGCGGCTCTGACGACCTTCGTCACCAACCCGGTGACGACCCCGCTGGTGTGGGTGCTGTCGTACAATGTCGGCTCGTGGCTCTTGCGGGTCGACGCCATGACGGTGGTCTCGCCGGTCAATCGCGCGATCGAGCACAGCCAGTTCGACGACATGCTGCAGTGGCTGACCGGCGCGACGCTGGTGACCGCCTTCGGGATCGTCGTGGTGGCGATCGTCGCGGCGGCGATCAGCTACGTGCTGACGAGCCTGGGGTGGCGTTTCCTCGTTGCCCGCAAGCGGGCCCGCCGGCTGGGCGAACGACGCCACCGCGGCGAGCCGGCACGCTATCCAGAGACCGGGATCGAATGAACCTGTCCGCCGACCGGCCGCTGCCGCTCTACGGCATGCTCGCGGGGGCGGCGCTGGCGAGCGTGGCGCTCGTCTGGCTGGCCAGCGGTGAGGCGCTTGTGGCCGCGGCGTTCCTTGGCGGGCTCGCCGCGTTCCTCGTCGCCGGCGCGGCGCTCGCACGGATGCGGCCCGCCGACCGAGGCGAGGAACTGGCCCCGCCCGACTGGTCGGTCACCGTGGCGGCGATCGAGCGGCCGGGCGAAGGGGTGGCGATCGTCGACCGCGCCAACCGGCTGGTCTGCGCCAATCGCGCCTACGCCGACTGGTTCGGCGCGGGGAGCGCGCCGCCCAACCTGCCGCTCGACCGCCCCGCGCTCGAGGCGTTGACGCGCGCTGCGCGCGAGGCCTGGCGCGACGGGCGCGGGCAAGCCGAGGGCGTCGAGGAGTCT
>JBHWTG010000134.1:0-4103 GCA_043427735.1 Tsuneonella sp.
TCGAGATTCCATCATGTCGGACCAAGGAACACTAAATCGGACCAGCCTCTCTCAGCTTACCTCGAGACCCCCGCTCATCCCGAGCTTGTCGAAGGATCACACGGCGACCCCGGCGATTGTCAGCAACTCGTCTCGCGTCGCCAGCAGGGCCGCCTTGTCGCCGGTGGGGGCCATCCCCGTTCCCGCCAGCGCGCGCTCGAGCCGGGCCGCGGTCTCTTCGCCCAGTGCCGGCAGTCGCCCGGCGAGCGCCTCCATCACCGCGCGGTCGGCCCAGCAGTACAGCGCGAGGTCGCACCCCGCCGCGAGCGCGCGCTCGGCCCGCTCGGGCACCGAGCCGCTCAGCGCCTGCATGTCGAGATCGTCGGTCAGGAGCAGCCCGCCGAAGCCGATCCTGCCGCGGATGATCTCGCGGATCACGGTCGGCGACTGGGTCGCGGGATGCACCGGATCCCACGCCTCGAACACCAGGTGCCCGGTCATCCCGATCGGGGTATCCTTGAGCGCGCGGAAAGGGGCCAGATCGGTCTCGAGCTCGGCCTCGCTCGCGGTCACCGTCGGCAGCGCCTGGTGGCTGTCGCACAGCGAACGGCCGTGGCCCGGCATGTGCTTGACGCAGCCGGCGACCCCGGCGCCGGCCAGCCCTTCGAGGATCGCGCGGCCGAGCGCGGCGACGCGCAGCGGCTCGGCGCCGAGTGCGCGGTCGCCGATCACGTCGTGCGCGCCCGGCTGGCGGACATCGAGCGGGGGATGGCAATCGACGGTGATCCCGGCTTCGGCGAGCTCGATCCCCATCGCCTCGGCGTTGGCGCGCGCGGCGGCGATCGCCGAGCTCGGCGCGATCTCGTAGAGCGCATCGAACACCGCGCTCGGCGGGAAGGCGCCGAAGTGCGGCGGGCGCAGCCGCGCGACCCGGCCGCCTTCCTGATCGATGCACACGAACAGCCGCTCGCGCCCGTGGAGCGCGCGCAGGGCATCGGTCAGCGCGCGGACTCCGGTGTATCGATGTTGCGACCGAACAGGATGTAGCCCGCCGGGTCCGCCTCGCGGAACAGCGCGCGCTCGTCTGGGGTAAGCGTGGGGCCGGAGAGGCTGAAGATCGCGGGCGTCATCGGCCGGCAGACTCGCACGGAACGCGCGGACGCCGCAAGCGAGCGCCCGGCGCAATCCCCTATTGCTGCGGCCAAGTGCTCAGCGCTTCACCTGGCAGGCGACCCCGTCGTCCTTGAGCGCGGCGCACAGGCGGCTGGCCGCTGCCGCGTCGCCGGCGAGCGCCTGCAGGCGGTAGACCGTGCCGATGTCGGCCTGGCCCTGCACCACCCGGTGCGAGACGCCGGCGAGCTGGTCGGTCTGCGCGAGCAGGCGCTGCCATCCGGCCTCGGCGTCGGCCTTGCTCGAATAGGCGCCGACCTGCACCGCGACCCCGCCCGCCGGCGCGGGGGCGGAGCCGGGTACGGCGGGGGTCGAGCCGGTCTTCGGCACATCAACCGACGGAGAGGCCGCGAGGCGCCCTTCGCGTCGCTCGCCCTCGCCGACCGCGGGCGCGAGATTGCCGGTGCCTTCGAACTGCTTGCCACCCGGATCGGCGGGCTTTTCCTTGTACGGTCCCGGCGGCGCTTCGATCGTGCTGCCGTCGGCGACGAGTTCGGCGTCGGGCGCGCGGTTGCCGAACCACCAGATGCCCCCGATGAACGCGCCGAGCGCGAGCAGGGCGAGCAGCACGAAGCCGAAGATGCGGCCGCTGTCGACGCCGCCCGCCTCGTCCTCTTCCTCGCCGGTCTCGAGCCACGGCAGCTTCTCGTCCTCGCCCGCGAGCGTCAGCTGCTCGTCGGCCACGTAATCGTCGTCCCCCCGGCGCCCGACCATGGTCACATCTCCTCGACTGCCTCGACGCCCAGCAGCGCCAGTCCGTTGCGGATGACTTGCCCGATCTGGGTGCCGAGGAAAAGCCTCGCGCCGGTCAGCGCCGGATCGTGTGCCAGGATGAAGCGCTTGTCGGGCGCATCGTTGCCGAGGTTCCAGAACACATGGAACGCCGCTGCCAGGTCGTAGAGGAAGAACGCGATCCGGTGCGGCTCGCGGGCCGCGGCGGCGGCTTCGACCGCGCGCGGGAACTGCGCCGCCAGCTTGATCAGAGCGAGCTCCTCGGCGCCCAGTCGCTCGAGCGCGGCCGGGTCCGGGGCGAGGCCTTCGGCCGCCGCCTTGCGCAGCGTCGAATGGATCCGCGCGCTGGCGTACTGGACGTAGAACACCGGGTTGTCCTTCGACGCCTCGACCACGCGCGCGAAGTCGAACTCCATCTGCGCCTCGGGCTTGCGGGTGAGCATCGTGAAGCGGACGACGTCCTTGCCCACCTCCTCGACCACCTCGGCCAGCGTCACGAACGTGCCGCTGCGCTTCGACATCCTGACCGGCTCGCCGCCGCGCAGGAGCTGAACCATCTGCACCAGCTTGACGTCGAACGGGATCGCCCGCCCCTGCCCTTGCGCGAGTGCGGCCACCGCGGCCTTGATCCGCTTGACCGTGCCGGCGTGGTCGGCGCCCCAGATATCGATCAGCTCGTCGGCCGCGGCGGCCTTCTGCATGTGATAGGCGAGGTCGGCGCCGAAGTAGGTCCAGCTCCCGTCGCTCTTGCGGATCGGGCGGTCCTGATCGTCGCCGAACTTCGTCGCGCGGAAGAGCGGCAGCCGGACCGGCTCCCAGTCCTCCGGCGCCTTGCCCTTGGGCGCCTCGAGCATCCCGTCGTAGACGAGATCGTGCGCGCGCAGCCAGGCCTCGGCCTCGGCCGGCTTGCCCGCGGCCTGCAGTTCCGCCTCGGATGCGAACACGTCGTGCCGGATGCCGAGCAGCGCGAGATCGGCGCGGATCGTGTCCATCATCGCCGCCACCGAGCGGCGCCTGAATTCGGGCAGCCACTCGCCTTCGGGCGCGGCGGCGTAGCGATCGCCGAACTCCGCGGCGAGCGCCTGCCCGACCGGGACCAGGTAATCGCCGGGGTAGAACCCCTCGGGGATCGCGCCGATGTCTTCGCCCAGCGCGTCGCGGTAGCGCAAGTGCGCCGAGCGGGCGAGCGTATCGACCTGCGCCCCTGCGTCGTTGACGTAGTATTCGCGGGTTACGCGGTGGCCGACGAACGCCAGCAAGTTGGCGAGCGCGTCGCCGACCACCGCGCCGCGGCAATGGCCCATGTGCATCGGGCCGGTCGGATTGGCCGAGACGTACTCGACATTGACCCGGCGGCCCGCGCCGGCGCGCGAGCGGCCGTAACCCGCGCCGAGTGCCGCGATCGTGCGCAGCTCGGCGAGCCACTCGCTGTCGGCGAGGCGCAAGTTGATAAAGCCCGGGCCGGCGATCTCGGCCCCGGCGATCGCCGGATCGCGCCTCAGGTGCTCGACGATCCTTTCCGCCAGCGCGCGCGGATTGGTCGCCGCCAGCTTGGCGAGCACCATCGCGGCATTGGTGGCGAGATCGCCGTGAGACGGATCGCGGGGCGGCTCGACCGTCACCGCCGCCTCCGCCGCACCGGGGGGCAGCACGCCCTCCATCTCGAGCGCGCGGAGGACTGCGACGATGCGCTCCGCGAACGCGGCGTGGAGGGTCTTGGGTTCGGCCATGGCGCCGCCGGTTACCCCATCCGCGCCGAAGCGCAAGGGCGGTGCCCCGCTCAGCGCGTGGCGTTGTAGGCGAGTTGCTGCTCGGTGAGCTGGAAGCCGATCAGCAGCTCGAAGGTCGCGCGGGCCACCGCCGCCTTGACCGCCGGATCGCTCAGCGGATCGATCGCCGCATCTTCGTCGCCCGCCTTGCGCCGGCGGGTGATCTGCGCGCGGATGTCCGCCGGCAGCGTCGCTTCGGCGCGGTCGACGTATGCGCCGGCCTGGGCGCGGGCCTGGGCGCGTTCCTGCCCGTCGGCGAAGCTCAGCGTGACCTGTCCGACGCGCTTCGAAGTCACCTGGCTCCCGCCGCGCAGAACGACCGAATAGTACGGCAGCGTCACCGTCCGCGCGCCGCGCGTGTCGGTGCGGCGGGCGAGAACATCGAACGTCGCGCTCGTGTAGATCCGCTGCGCCCCGTCGTCGCACGTCGAGCGCAGGTTGGTGATCGAGTCA
>JBHWTG010000135.1:0-6895 GCA_043427735.1 Tsuneonella sp.
GTAGTCCTGCCGCCCCAGCCATCTGCCGCGGTTGGCACTTCCCACAGCTTGAAGGCCGGCCTAGTCTGGCCGCATGAAGGTCTTGATTCCGCTTGCGCTGCTTGTCGTCCTGGGGGCCTGCCAGCGGGTGCCTCCGATCGATCCGGCGACCGGGCTCCAGAGAAACTCGGCCGAGTGGCGCGGGCACAAGTTCGCGCAGAACCGCTGCGCCGACTGCCACTCGGTGGGCTACGCCGAAACCTCTCCGCGGGCCGAGGCGCCGAGCTTCGCGGCGATCGCCAACACCCCGGACCTCGATTCGGCCAGGCTGGCGCAGTGGCTGCGCGACCATCGCAATTACCCGAACGAGATGTATTTCGAGATCCCCGCCGAGCACATCGACGATCTCGTCGCCTACATGCGCACCCTGCGGCGCGACCATCGGCCCGCGGGCGGCTGAGCGCGTCTCGCTCCGCCGGCCGTCAGGCGGCCTCGGTCTTCCATCGCACCTCGCGCAGCACGCGCTGATCTTCCACGGTGGCGAAGTCGGCGGCCGAATGCCGCTCGCGCAGCCTGGCGGTGTTGACCAGCCGTCCGCGCCGCACCGCGGGCCGCTGCTCGAGCGCGCGCACCCAGCGCGCAACGTTGGCGTATTCGTGGAGCGACAGGAACCGCGCCGCATCGTCGTAGGCGTCGCCGCGCACCAGCGCGCCGAACCACGGGTAGGCGGCGATGTCGGCGATAGAATAGTCGCTCCCGGCAAGGAATTCGCTCTCCCCCAGCCGCCGGTCGGCGACCGAGAAGATGCGCTTGGTCTCCATCGCGTAGCGGTCGATCGGGTATTCGAGCTTCTCCGGCGCGTAGGCGTAAAAGTGGCCGAACCCGCCGCCGATGAACGGCGCGGTCCCCATCTGCCACATCAGCCAGCTCAGCACCTCGGCGCGCGCGGGATTGTCGCGCGGCAGGAGGAAGCCGAACGTCTCGGCGAGGTGCACGAGGATCGCGCCGCTTTCGAACACCCGGAAGGGGGCGGCGCCGCTGCGGTCCTCGAGCGCGGGGATCTTGCCGTTGGGATTGAGCGCGGTGAACCCGCTGCCGAACTGGTCGCCATCGCGGATGGCGATCATCCACGCGTCGTACTCGGCCGGGTGGCCGGCTTCGAGCAGCTCCTCGAACATGATCGTCACCTTCTGCCCGTTCGGCGTGCCGAGCGAGTAGAGCTGGAACGGATGCTCGCCGACCGGCAGGTCCCGCTCGAAGCGGGCGCCGGCGGTCGGCCGGTTGATGGCGGCGAACTGCCCGCCGTTCTCCTTGTCGTGAGTCCAGACCTGGGGCGGGGTGTAACCGGCCATCGTGCGTGTCTCCTGTTGCCGCGGGGGAGATGCGCACGGCCGCGCGGAACCGCAAGCCGCGGGCGCACGTTGGCGGCTCGATGGCGTCCAGCTTGCAATATGTCGACGACGCCGGGCCGGGGATCACGCGCAGGAAGCTCGCCAGGGGGTGGGCCTACTTCGCGCCCGACGGCAAGCGGATCACCGACCGTGACGAGATCGACCGGCTCAACCGGATCGCGCTGCCGCCCGCCTATACCGACGCGTGGTACTGCCCGAACGATTGCGGCCATCTGCTCGCCACCGGGATCGATGCGCGCGGCCGCAAGCAATACCGCTACAACCCCGAATTCCGCACCCGGCAGGAAGCCGAGAAGTTCGACGGGACCGCGCAGTTCGGCCGGCTGCTGCCGAAAGTGCGCCGGCGGGTGGAAAAGGACCTCAAGAACTCGAAGCTGACCCGCGAGCGGGCGATCGCCAGCGTCGTGCGGCTGCTCGATCTGGGCGCGATCCGGGTCGGCAATGCGAGCTACGCCAAAACGAACAAGAGCTTCGGCGCGACGACGCTGCTGCGGCGCCATGCCAAGCTCAAGGGCACGCGGCTCAAGCTGCGGTTCAAGGCCAAGAGCGGCGTGCTGCGCGAGACCGAGATCACCGACCGCAGTCTCGCGCGGTTCGTGCGCGCGGTGCAGGATCTGCCGGGGCAGCACCTGTTCCAGTGGCTCGACGATTGCGGCGAGGCGCATGGGGTCGGCTCGGTGGACGTCAACGCCTATCTGTGCGAGACGATGGGCGAGCGCTTCACCGCCAAGAACTTCCGCACCTGGCATGCGAGCGCGCTGGCTTTCCGTTTGCTGGCCACCGCCGATCATGTGCTGTCGATCAAGCAGCTCACCACCGAAGTCGCGGAGCACCTCGGCAACACTCCCGCGATGGCGCGCAAGAGCTACATCCACCCGGCGGTCATCGCGCTGATCGACCGGCAGCTCAGATGGCGCGCGCGGCTCAAGCTGCCGCGCGCCGGGAAGTGGCTGAGTGCCGAGGAGCGCGGGCTTTTGAAGCTGCTCGAAAGCGGTCCGCGCGCGGCCAAGCTGCTGAGCGCGGCTTGATCGATGTCAATCGCGGAACAGGGTTCGCCCAGCGCGGATTGTCGTCCCATGACCCAGACCAAGACGGCCGAGACGCTCCACTCCGCGGTGCCCGACGCGCTCGAGCAGAAGGCTTGCGACTTGCTCGAGCGGGCCGACGAGAAGGAGTTGCGGCTGGCGACCGCCGAAAGCTGCACCGGCGGACTGCTCGCCGCGCTGCTCACCGACGTGCACGGGCGCGGCCACGTGTTCGATCGCGGGTTCGTGACCTACACCGACGAATCGAAGGCCGAGCTGCTCGGCATCCCGATCAACGTCATCAAGCAGAACGACGCGGTGAGCCGCACCGTGGCGCTGGCGATGGCCGAAGGCGCCCTCAATCGCTCGAATGCGCACGTCGCGGTGTCGATCACCGGCTTTGCCGGACCGGGCGGGGAAGACGACGAGGAGGGCCTCGTCCACTTCGGCTGCGCGCGGCGAGACGGGTCGAGCTGCCACCGCGAGGAGCATTTCGGCGCGATCGGGCGCGCGGGCGTGCGCATCGCCGCGCTTGAAGTGGCGCTGGCGATGGTCGAAGAAGCGCTCGAATGAGCGACACCGCCGACCACCCGTTCTTCTCGCTGCATACGCACGGCATGGTCCGCGTCGCCGCCAGCACGCCGCGGGTGCGCACCGCGGACGTGGCGTTCAACCGCGAGGCGATCCTCGACGAGGCGCGGCGGGCGCACGCGGCGCATGTCGATCTGGTCGTCTACCCGGAGCTGTGCGTCTCGTCCTACGCGCTCGACGATCTGCACATGCAGATGGCGCTGCTCGACGCATGCGAAGCCGCGGTTGCGGCGATTGTCGAGGCGAGCGCGGAGCTGCGCCCGCTGCTGCTGATCGGCGCGCCGCTGCGGCACAACGGGCGGATCTACAACTGCGCGCTGGCGGTCCACCGGGGGCGGCTGCTCGGGGTGGTGCCGAAAAGCTACCTGCCGAACTACCGCGAGTATTACGAGAAGCGCTGGTTCGCCCACGGCCGCCATGTGCAGGGGCTCGAGATCGCGCTCGCCGGCCTGACCGCGCCGTTCGGCACCGACCTGATCTTCGCCGCCGAGGACCTGCCCGCGTTCCGCGTCGGTATCGACATCTGCGAGGATTACTGGGCGCCAATTCCGCCATCGACGCACGCGGCGATGGCGGGAGCGACGATTCTCGTCAACCTGTCGGCGTCGAATATCGTCATCGGCAAGTCCGACGAGCGGCATCTGCTCAGCCGCTCGCACTCCTCGCGCGCGGTCGCGGCGTACGTCTATTCGGCCGCCGGCCACGGCGAGAGCACCACCGATCTCGCGTGGGACGGGCAGGGGATGATCTACGAACTCGGCGATCTGCTCGCCGGAAGCGAGCGCTTCGCGCTCGAGCCCGAGCTGTGCGTGGCCGATGTCGATTGCGACAGGATCCTGCTCGACCGGATGCGCATGGGCACTTTCAACGACGGCGCGGAGGAGGCCGGCCGGCCCGAGGATCGCTACCGCGTGGTCGCTTTCGCCCACCGGCCCGACTTCGCCGATGTCGGCCTGTGCCGCCCGGTCCGCCGCTTCCCGTTCGTCCCCAACCGGCCCGACAAGCTCGACGAGGACTGCTTCGAGGCGTTCAACATCCAGGTCGGCGGGCTGATGCGGCGGATCGAGGCGACGAGCCCCCGGTCGCTGGTGATCGGCGTATCCGGCGGGCTCGATTCAACTCACGCGCTGATCGTCGCGGCCAAGGCGTGCGACCGGCTCGGGATGCCGCGCGGCACCATTCGCGGCTACACCATGCCCGGCTTCGGCACCTCGGAGGGGACGAGGTCCAACGCCTGGAAGCTGATGGACGCGCTCGGCATAACCGCCGAGGAGATCGACATCCGGCCCGCCGCGACGCGCATGCTCGAGGACATCGGCCACCCCTTCGCCTCCGGCGAGCCCGTCCACGACACGACGTTCGAGAACGTCCAGGCGGGGCTGCGCACCGATTACCTGTTCCGTCTCGCCGGCCACCACGGCGGATTCGTGATCGGCACCGGCGATCTCAGCGAGCTGGCGCTGGGCTGGTGCACCTATGGCGTGGGCGACCATATGAGCCATTACGGGGTCAACGGCGGCGTGCCCAAGACGCTGATCCAGTACCTCATCCGCTGGGCCACCCGCACCGACCAGTTCGATCCGGCGACCGACGCCGTGCTCGAGGCGATCCTCGACCAGGAGATCAGTCCCGAGCTGGTGCCGGCGGGGGCGGATGGCGAGGTGCAGAGCACCGAGGCGGCGGTGGGCCCCTACGAGCTCAACGACTTCTTCCTCCACCACGTGATCCGCTGGGGCCAGAAGCCTTCCAAGGTCGCCTTCCTCGCCTGGCACGCGTGGCGCGACGCGAGCGCCGGGCGCTGGCCGGCCGGCTTCCCCGACGCGAAGAAGAACGCCTACGACCTGGCCGCGGTGCGCCACTGGCTCGAGCGCTTCCTGCGCCGGTTCTTCGCCAACCAGTTCAAGCGCAGCGCGCTTCCCAACGGGCCCAAGGTCAGCGCCGGCGGCGCGGTCAGCCCGCGCGGCGACTGGCGTGCGCCGAGCGACGCGGCGGCCGCGGTGTGGCTCGCCGAGCTGGCCGCGAACGTCCCCGGGCGCTAGCCCCGCGATGCCCTCATGCGCTGCCCGATGACATCGCGATGATGGACCGCCCGATGCCGCGCATCGCTGCCATCGCCACCGCGGTCCCGCGGCTCGATTTCGAGCCCGACTATCGCCGCTGGGCGCTCGGCCGGCTGGGCGATTCGCGCGAGGCGAAGCTCTACGAGCGGATGTCCGCGCGCTCGGGCATCGAGCATCGCTGGTCTGTGCTGGCGGAAGAGGACGCGCGGCTCGACGAAGGGGTGGGGTTCTACGGCGGCGCGCCGCCGAGCACCGCCGCGCGAATGGCGATCTACGCGCGCGAGGCCCCCGAGCTGGCGCTGCAGGCGATCGCCGGTCTGGGCGATCTCGGGGCCCTGACGCACCTGGTGGTCGCCAGCTGCACCGGGTTCGTCGCGCCCGGGATCGACCAGATCATCGCCCGCCGCCTGGGCCTCGCGGGCGATGTCGAGCGGGTGCTGGTCGGGTTCATGGGCTGCTACGCCGCGGTCACCGCGCTCAGGACCGCGCGCCATATCGTTCGCTCGCAGCCCGGGGCCCGCGTGCTGGTGGTGACGGTCGAGCTGTCGAGCCTGCACCACCAGGAGGAAATGGACCTCGAGCCGTTGCTGATGGGCGCGCAGTTCGGCGACGGGGCCGCCGCCGCGATCGTCACCGACGGCGCGCCGGGGCTGGAGATCGGCGACGGCATTTCCGCCGCGCTCGAGGACAGCGAGGAGCTCATCACCTGGCGCATCGGCGATACCGGCTTCCACATGCGCCTGTCGGGCGAAGTGCCGGGGCGGATCGCGCTCGCGCTCGCGCAGCGGGAGGTGCAAGCGCGGATCACCGGCGGGAGGCCGCCGGGCGAGATCGAGGCATGGGCGGTCCACGCCGGCGGGCGCTCGATCCTCGACGCGGTCGAGAAGGGTCTCCACCTCGCGCCGACCGCGCTCGACGAATCGCGCGAGGTGCTGCGGATGTGCGGCAACATGAGCTCCTCGACGCTGATGTTCGCGCTGAAGCGGATCGTACGGCGCGAGCCCGCCAGCGGAGTCGCGCTCGCCTTCGGGCCCGGGCTGGCGATGGAGGGGTTCCGCTTCGGCTGGGGCGATGCTGGCTGAGCGCGCCACTGCCGCCGAGCTGATGGACGATCCCGCTCTGGACGCGGGGACTTACGCCGAAGTTCTGCACGACCTCGCGCGGGTCAACACGGTCACGCTCGCACGGCCCCCGACGCTGCGTTTCCTGGCGCGAACAATCGGTTCTCGGGCGAAGTTCAGGCTGCTCGACGTCGGCTTCGGTGACGGCGACATGCTGCGCGCGATCGGCCGCTGGGCGCGGCGGCGCGGGATCGAGGCCGAACTGGTGGGAGTGGACCTCAACCCGCGCAGCGTCGCGGCGGCGCGCGCCGCGACCCCCGCCGATCTCGCCATCGAATACGGCGCCGGCGACTACGCCGACCTCGCCGGCGAGGGCTGGGATTGCGTCATATCGAGCCTCGTCGCGCATCACATGACCCGCGGCGAGCTCGTCGCGTTCCTGCGCTTCATGGAGCGCGAGGCGGCCGCCGGCTGGCTGGTCAACGACCTGCACCGACACCGCCTGGCCTATGCCGGGTGGCCGTTGCTGGCCGGCCTCATGCGCTGGCATCCGATTGTCCGCCACGACGGGCGCTTGTCGATCGCGCGCTCGTACCGCCCCGCCGAATGGCCCCCGCTGCTCGCCGAGGCGGGTGTCGCGGACGCGCGGATCTTTCGCCGATTTCCGTTCCGGCTGTGCGTCGAGAAGCGCCGCTGATGTCACCGTTGATTTTGGGCGCGGGGCCGGCCGGCAGCATGGCCGCGATCGTGCTCGCCCGTGCGGGATC
>JBHWTG010000136.1:0-13829 GCA_043427735.1 Tsuneonella sp.
ATACTCACGTCCTCGGTCAGCCCCATCGCGCGCCCGACCTCGCGGATGGCGCTGCGGGGACGATAGTGGATCACCGTCGCGCACAGCCCGGCCCGGTCGCGGCCGAAGCGGTCGTAGATGTGCTGGATCACCTCCTCGCGCCGCTCATGCTCGAAATCGACATCGATGTCGGGCGGCTCTTCACGGTCCTCGCTGATGAAACGCTCGAACAGCAGGTTGCTGGTGGCCGGATCGACCGGGGTGATGCCCAGCACGTAACACACGGCCGAGTTCGCCGCCGACCCCCGCCCCTGGCACAGGATGCCCCGGCTGCGCGCGAAATCGACGATTTCCTTGATGGTCAGGAAATAGGGCGCAAGTTCGAGCTGCCCGATCAGCCGGAGCTCGCGCTTGAGGATTTTCCTGACGCTCGGCGGCACGCGCACCGGATAGCGCTCCCGGGCATCGCGCCAGGTCAGCCGGCGCAAGTAAGCCTGCGGCGTCAGGCCATCGGGATATTCCCTCTGCGGGTATTCGTACCTGAGCTGGTCGAGGCTGAAGCGGCAGGCATCGGCGACCGCGCGCGCGGCCTCGATCGCGTGCGGCCAGCGCGCGAACAGCGCCATCATTTCGGCGGGCGACTTCAAATGCCGCTCGGCGTTGGGATGGAGCAGGTGGCCCGCCTCGGCGACGGTGGTCTTGTGGCGGATCGCGGTCATCACGTCCTGCAGCGGGCGGCGATCGGGCAGGTGATAATGGACGTCGTTGGTGGCGAGCAGAGTCAGCCCGTGTTCCCTGGCCAGCGCGTCGAGCCGGTCGATCCGGGCTATGTCGTTTCCGTCATGATGATAGCTGGCGGCCAGGTGGCGCAAGGTTGGCAGCTGCGCGGCGAGATGCGGCAGGATAGCGGGCAAGCCGCCCGTCAGCGCCATGGCCTGGTGGGCGCCGTCACGGTCGTGGCCGAAGAACGGCACGACGTTGCTCGGGATCTCGAGCGTCAACTGTTGATCGAGATCGCGCGGCGGGAGCAGGATCAGCTGCACCCCTTGCGAGTGGGCGGCGAGCATCGCCAACGAGATGTCGCACGCGCCCTTGTCCTGCCAATCACCGTCGAGCGTGTTCATTCGCCCCGTCGAGATCAGCCGGCACAGTCGCCCATAGGCAGCGCGGTCGACCGGATAGGCAAGGAACGCGAGGCCTTCGACCGTCTCGATCCGGCAACCGATGAGCGGCCGCAGCTTGACCCGCTTCGCCTCGCTATGGATGCGCACCACCCCGGCCATCGAATTGGCGTCGGCGATCGCGATCGTGTCGTAACCCAGCGCGCGAGCGGTGAGCACCAGGTCAACCGGATCGGACGCACCGCGCAGGAAGCTGAAATTGCTGACCAGGCCGAGCTCGACGAAGCCGCACCGCGGCGGCGGGGCTACGGCATCGGGATCGAGCTCGATCCGCCGGCGCGGGATCTGGAGATCGTTTTCGGGCACGTCACTCAACCAGCTCCGCCAGCCGCTCCTTCACCGCGGCAAGGTCGGCATCGAACAGGCGCGCCTGTTCGTCGCGCGCCGGGCCGTCGAGCCGCAGCAGGTATGAAGGATGCGCGGTGACCCACAGCTCGCTGCCATCCTCGAGCGCATGCGGCTGCCCTCGTGCCTTGGAGATGCTGACCGTACGACCAAGCATCCCGCGCGCCGCGCTCGCGCCCATCGCCAGGATCAGCTTGGGCTGGACGATCAGCCGCTCGCTCTCGACCCACCAGCGGCAAGTGTCGATTTCCTTCGAGGTCGGCGACTGATGCAGCCGCCGCTTCCCGCGCTGAACGAACTTGAAGTGCTTGACCGCGTTGGTGACGTAGGCGCTGCGCCGGTCGATCCCGGCGCGCTCCAGATGCCGGTCGAGCAGCTGACCGGCGGGCCCGACGAACGGGCGCCCGGCGATGTCCTCCTGATCGCCCGGCTGCTCGCCGACGATCATCAATGCGGCATCCTGCGGTCCCTCGCCCATCACCGCGTGGTTGTCGAGGAAGCCGATCGGGCACATCCGACAGGCGTGGATCGCCTTGTCGATCGCGGCGAGCGTTTCGGGCCGCTCGCCCATGTCCAGCGTTCCGGCGGCGACCATCCGTGCTTCCCGCGCCTGCGCCCCGGCGACCAGCTCGGGAATGAGCGCCGCCTCGGGCATGTTCTTCCAATACTTGCGGGGCATCTCCTTCATCATCGCCCCGACCTTCAAACGCGCGGGATTGAAGATCGACGCATAGTATTTGCGCCACAGGTCCTCCGTCGGGTCGCCGGCCGGCGCATCGCTGCGCTGCGCAGGCGGGCCCTCCTCGAGCCGCTCGCCGTCCCAGTGGAGCGAGCCCCCGGGGGTCAGGATCGACCATTTCATGTTGGCGAACCGGCGCACGAAGAACCCGGCGTTGGCGCGCAGGATGTAATGTTCGGGCTCGAACCAGGCGACGTAACGCTCGGCCCGGTTGGCTTCCCTCTCGACCTGCCGGAAACGCACGAAGGCGCGCATCTTGTGGATGTCGCGGCGCACCGCCTTGGCCAGCTCCTCGAGCCGGCGAACCTCGCGATCGGCACCATCCTCGAGCAGCCGCGGGCTGGTCTGCAACCGCCACAGCAGACGGTAAAGCAGCGAAAATCGCTCAGGATCGCAGTGGCAAATCGCGCTCTTGGCGAGCTGGACGAAAGCGCGGCTGGCCCGCACCGGGCGAGCGTCTTGCGGGACTGCCGGCAGCCGCCGCCGGGCGCCGGCGAACAGGTCGCCGCCCGCGCCCGGCTCGGCCCACGCCACCCGGTCGGGCGGCACGTCGGCCTGGACCAGCGCGCGGGCCTGATCGCGCCAGAACTCGAAGTCGTCGGGCTCGAGCAGCGTGACGCAATAGGCGCCGGGCAGGCGCATGTCGCGGAACGGCGCGCTCATGCCGCGAACAGTTCGAGTTGTTCGCTCTTCGGCGCGAGCAGCGCGCGCAAGTCGGCGCGGTCGGTCAAAAGCGCCGGGCGCCAGTCGGCAGTAACGATGAAAGGGCGCACCTTCGCGACCGACACGGTGAGCCGGGCGACATCCTCCAGCCGCAGCGTCCGATGGCGGCGGCTGGCGAGAATGCGCTGCACCGCCCGCACGCCCAGCCCCGGCACCCGCAACAGCGCGTCCTTCGATGCGCGGTTGACGTCGACCGGAAAGCGCTCGCGGAACTTCAGCGCCCAGGCGAGCTTGGGGTCGATATCGAGCGGCAGATTGCCGTCGGCCTCGGTCGCCTGCATAACCTCGGCGGATTGGTAGCCGTAAAACCGCATTAGCCAGTCCGACTGATAGAGCCGGTGCTCGCGGATCAGCGGCGGGCGCTTCAGCGGCAGCACCGCGCTCGCGTCGGGGATCGGCGAAAACGCGCTGTAATAGACCCGGCGCAGGCGGAAGCTGTCGTAGAGCCGGCTGGCCTTGGCGACGATATCGGCGTCGGTTGCCGCATCCGCGCCGACGATCATCTGCGTCGATTGGCCCGCCGGCGCGAACCGCGGCGCGTGCTTGAAGCGCTTCCTGGCATCCTTGGCCTCAACGATAGCGCGCTTGACCCCTGCCATCGCGCCTTCGATCTGGCGCGCGCTCTTGTCGGGCGCGAGGCGGGTGAGCCCGGCATCGGTCGGCAGCTCGATATTGATCGAGACCCGGTCGGCGTAAAGCCCGGCCTCATGCACCAGCTCGGGATCGGCCTCGGGAATCGTCTTCAGGTGGATGTAGCCGCGAAAGTCGTGCTCCTCGCGCAGCATCCGCGCGACCTCGACGAGTTGCTCCATCGTGTGGTTCGAGCTCTTGACGATGCCCGAAGAGAGAAACAGCCCCTCGATGTAATTGCGGCGGTAGAAGGCCAGCGTCAGGTCGACCACCTCCTGCGGGGTGAACCGCGCGCGGCGCACGTTCGAGCTCTTGCGATTGATGCAATAATGGCAATCGAACACGCAGTAATTGGTCAGCAGGATTTTGAGCAGCGAGATGCAGCGCCCGTCGGGCGCGTAGGCGTGGCAGATTCCCATCCCCTCCGTCGAGCCGATCCCCCCACGACCATTCGGGCCCCCCGCCGAATTGCGCTTGGCCGTGCCCGACGAGGCGCACGAGGCGTCGTATTTCGCCGCGTCGGCGAGGATCGCGAGCCTTTCGAGGATGGTTTGCGACGGCATTTGTTCCTTATATGTTCCACAGGCGGATTCGCAAGCAGTTCCGGCACCGATGGGCGCGTGCGCGGTTGAGTACGCCATGCAGCGCGTTCGCATCGGCACCGCGGGATGGAGCGTCGCGCGCGATTGCGCCGCTCGGTTCCCGGCCGAAGGTTCGGGGCTGGAACGCTATGCCGCGGTGTTCGGGGCGGCCGAGATCAACAGCTCGTTCCACCGGCCGCACCGCGCGGCCACCTGGCAGCGGTGGCGCGACAGCGTGCCGCGGGATTTCCGCTTTTCGGTCAAGCTGCCCAAGCGCATCACCCACGAGCTCAAGCTGGTCGACTGCGAAGAGGCCCTCGGGGCTTTCCTGCAGGAAACTCGCGGGCTCGGAGACAAGCTGGCGGTCCTGCTCGTCCAGTTGCCCCCGAAGCTGGCGTTCGAGGCGAGCAGGGCGCGGCAGTTCTTTGCCGATCTGGCGAGCCGATCGAGCGCGGCCATCGCTTGCGAGCCGCGTCACGAGAGCTGGTTCATCGGCAAGGCCGACGGCGTGCTGTGCGATCTGCGCGTCGCGCGGGTCGCAGCAGACCCGGCGCGCCACCCTGGCGCGGGCGAACCGGGCGGATGGCGCGGCTTCGGCTACTGGCGGCTGCACGGCTCTCCGGTGATGTATCGCTCGAGCTACGCGGACCGGATCGCGGATTATGCCGCGGCGCTGCGGGCCGAAACCGATGCCGGCCGCGAAGCCTGGTGCATTTTCGACAACACCGCCTCGTCCGCGGCGACGGGCGATGCGCTGGGGCTGAGCGAGGCGCTAGGAGCTTAGGCGCATAACCCCTGTAGGAACCAGTCGGGCGCGCCGCCGCGGCCGTCGCCGATGAGGCCGAGACGGTAGATCCAGTAGCGGCGGCCCGCATGGTCCTCGATCCGGTAGTAATCGCGCAGCCGGGTCGCCCCTTTCTCGCGCCACCATTCGGGCGAAATACGTTCCGGACCTTCGACCCGCGCAACTTCGTGCACTTGCCCACGCCAGCGGAAGCGCTGCGGATAGCCGTCGGGCGTGGCGTAGAGCACCGCGATCTTCTCGGGCCGGTCGAGCAGCTTCAGCGGCCGCGCGTGGAACGCGAGCTGGCCCTGGCTCGGCGGCTCGGGCGCGAGCGGCGGCTGCCAGCGCTGCGCGCGTTCGGGGATATGGCTGGCACAAGGCACCGGCTTGCGGACGGCATCCGCGCCGAGCCGCACGGTCAGCCGGTCGATACAGGTGGCAAGGCTGGTGCCCTGGACTTCGGCCCTCGCTTCGATATCGGCCTGCGGCAGCGCGAGCGGCTCGGCCCAGCTCGCCCGCAGGCGAACGCACTCGATGCCGAAACCGGCGTCGATGTCGTCGAGCTTGCCGGCGAACAGCCGGGCGATGTGCGCCGCCTCGCGGGTGGCGGCGGCAAGCTCGAGCGTGCGGATCGCCACCTCGCCATCGACCCGCCACAGCCCGAGCTCGAGCCGGCGCGCGCCCTCCCCCCGGGCTTCGAGCACGCGCGCCATGTCGGCGGCGAGATCGGCGAGCACCTGGTCGAGCAGCTCGCGGTGGCGGACCGGCTCCATCAGCCGGCGCTGGACCAGCGGCGCGCTGACCGGCACCACCGGCAGCAGCGGCTCGGGCAGGCGGCCGAGCATCTGGTCGAGCCGGATCAGCGGATTGAGCGAGGGCGTCTGGCGGCGGAACCGGCGGTGCAGCGCGTCGCGCCCGGCCGGCTCGCGGAACCGCGCCGCGAGATCGCCCACCCGCTTGAGACCAAGACGGCGGAGCACCGTCAGCACGTCAGGTTCGAGCCGCATAGCTTCGACGGGAAGGCTGGCGAGCGCGGCGGCAAGTTTATCCTCCCCGTCACGGGGAGGATGGATCGCTCCATCCGGTCCATAACGCGCCAGTGCCCACGCAGCGCCAGCGGTGGGGGCAATGGCGAAGCGCGCGGCGAGCCCGCGGGCGGCGAAGCGATCGCGCGCATCCGCCAGCAGCCGGCCCTCGCCGCCGAACAGATGAGCCACCGCGGTCACGTCGACCAGCAGCCCGTCGGGCGCCCTTCGGCTGCCTGCCTGCGACAGCCGCTCAGGATAAGCGTCGAGCGCGGACCACGGCCCCCAACGCAGCGCCCAGACGGCGAGCTTTTCGAGAAACGCATGGTCGCCCGCCGGATCGCTGGGGGCGACCTGCAATCGCGGGCACAGCGCCCGCGCATCGGCGAGCATCATCCCGGCCCGCGCGCCTGCGGCGAGCCCGGCTGCGTTGAGCGCGTCGATCCGCGGGCCGTGCGCGGTTTCGGCGATCAGCGCGAGGGGCTGCGCGTCGGCGCCTGCGCCCGGCGCCAGCGCACTACCGAGCCGCCAGCGATCGATCGCCAGCTGCGAAAGCCACACCGACAGGATACGGCGGGGGAGCATCCCGGCTGGCCACGTCAGGAGACCCTTCGAGACAGGTCTTCAGCCTGCGGCTTCAGCCCTTCCTCGGGGCGAACGGAAAATGGAATGGAAAACGGGCTTCCCTCCTCCGTTCGTGCTGAGGAGGGATCGAGGCCGAAGGCCGAGAGACCGTCTCGAAGGACCAGCGCGCCACCTTCCCCCTCGCCCACCATCCACTCACCCGGCGGATGGCCGCGCGCGCGGAACAGCTCGGCGCGCCACGACGCAATGCCGGGCGCCTGGGGGTTCCAGCGGGCAGGCGGCGATGGCGCGGCGGCGACCTGCCACCGCATTCGCGCCGAGGAGAGATCGCGCGCCGCATCGAGCCGCACCAGCCACAGCGGCACGCCGTGTTTCTCGGCGGTGAGCGTCAGCCGGCGCGAGGCGGTGAAATCGAGCGCTCGGGGATTGCCAGCGATTTCGCCGATCACGGTTGCGAGCTCGCGGCAGCGCAGCCCCTCTTCGAGCGCGAACAAGGCATCTTCCACTGTGTCCGCAACGACATGGATCAGGCGATGGCGCAACCGCTTGGGGAGGCCGGGGCGATAGGGCCGCCCGCCGAGCCGGAGTGCGGCCTTGTCCTGCACCCACAGCAGCGCGCGCCCGTCGAGCGGATCGAGCGCTTCGACAGCCAACGCCAGCGCCAGCGCCGCGCCGCTCGCCTCGCGCCCGCAAGCGAACAGTTCGCTGTGATGCGGGGGCCGCGCGCCCTTGACCGGCCCCGGCCGCCAGCGCGGGGTGTCGGCGGAAAGGCCAGCCAGCCCGGAGGCTCGCAGAAGGGCAGTGGCGTCAGCGGTCATAGGCGAGAAATCGACTCATCTGTTCTCTTTATGTTCCGCTCTTTTCCGATTCGCAACCACCGGAACCAAGCTCCCGCCCGCTCCGTTGCGTTCCAAAAGGAGATTAACATGCATCACAGCAAGCCCGCCGCCGACCCGGAAGCGCTCAAGAAGAAGTTCTGGCTGGCGCTGGCGGATTCGCCGTTCCTGTTCCTTCAGCGCACCGGCGAGAGCGAAACCGCGGTGCCGATGAGCCCGCAACTCGACAAGGATGCGCACAGCGCGATCTGGTTCTTCACTCACAAGAACAGCAAGTTCGCAGCACTCGGCCCGGTCACCGCGACGTTCCAGGGCAAGGGCCACGACATGTTCGCCCGCTTCAACGGAACGCTGAGCGTCGAGACCAGCCAGGAGCGGTTCGACCAGTTCTGGAACAACCTCGTCGAGGCCTGGTACGACGAGGGCAGGAACGATCCCGATCTGCTGTTCCTGCGGATGGACCTCGGCACTGCCGAGATCTGGGATGGCGACATGGGCCTCCTCAACACCGCCAGGATGGCGCTCGGCATATACGTCGAGCCCGAGGCCGAGGAGCGCCACGTCAAGGAAACGGCGCTTTAACCGCGCCTGCGAGCACAAAGGGAAAGGGCCGCTCCTCCATCGAGGGGCGGCCCTTTCGTTTGCGGTTGCAATCACCCGCGCGGCGGGTCGATTGGCACCATCGTCTCCTCCCCGGCGACATCGTCGACCACTTCGACGATCCCCTTTCCGAGATGGCTCTGTCCGCGGCTGTAGACGAAGTAGATCACGATCCCGATCACGCCCCAAATCGGCAAAAACAGCATCGCCAGCGTGGGCAGGTTGAGAAACAGGAAAATGCAGCCGACGATCGTCAGCGGTGCGATGATCCACACCCCCGGCACGCGGAACGTCCGCACCCGTTCCGGATCGCGCCGGCGGAGCACCAGCACCGCGATCGCGACCATCATGAACGCATAGAGCGTGCCCGCGTTGGAGATGTCCGCAAGCTGCCCCACCGGGAAGAACGCCGCGGCCACCGCCACCACCCCGCCAGTGAGTATCGTCACGATATGGGGAGTCTTGAACCGCGGATGGACGGTGCTCAGCCGCTCGGGGAGCAGCCCGTCGCGCGCCATCACGAAGAAGATCCGAGTCTGGCCGAAAATCAGCACGAGGATGACCGAGGGCAAGGCGAGAAACGCCGCGATGCCGAGCATGTTGCCGACCCCGGAGAACCCGATCACGCGCAGCACGTGCGCGAGCGCCTCGTTCGAGCAGACCAGCGCGTCGGCATGCACGGGCAAGGCGCACTGGCGGGCGAGTTCTTCCGAGCCGGCCGGGAACGGCACGCCGCCGGGCCCCATGATCGGCTGCCCGCCGATTGTGCCGATCGCCCCCGCGGCAACGAGGATGTAGAACACGGTGCAGAACAGCAGCGAGCCGACGAGCCCGATGGGCACATTACGCTGGGGGTTCTTTGTTTCCTCGGCGGCGGTCGAAACCGCATCGAATCCGACGTAGGCAAAGAAGATCGTCGCCGCCGCGCCGACCGCGCCGACCCCCGTGCCGAAGCCTCCGAAGATGCCGGCCGGCAGGAAGGGGTTGAACTTGTCGGCATCGAACTCCGCGCTCGAGAACGTCAGGACGATGAAGGCGGTCAGCGCGGTCACCTTGATAGCGACGAGCACGGCGTTGAACTTGGCGCTCTCGCTCGTCCCGATGACCAGAAGGCCGGTCACGAGCAGCGCGATCAGCAGCGCCGGCAGGTTGATGAGCCCGCCCGGAGCGCCCCCGAGCGCGAGCGGGCCCGCGGCAAGCCAGGCCGGCAACTGGACGCCCAGCAGCTCGTTCAGAAACGTGCCCGAAAAATATCCGGACCACCCCACCGAAACCGCGGCGGCGGCGATCGCGTACTCCATGATGAGCGCCCAGCCGACGGTCCAGGCGAGAAATTCGCCCATCGTCGCGTAGCTGTAAGTGTAAGCGGACCCCGCCACCGGGATCATCGAGGCAATCTCGGAGTAACACAACGCCGCGACGATGCACACCAGACCCGCGATCGCGAAGGCGAGCATCAGACCGGGTCCGGCCTTTTGGGCGCCGGCGGCGGTCAGCACGAAGATGCCCGTGCCGATCACGCAACCGATGCCGAACAGCATGAGCTGGAACCAGCCGAGCGAGCGCTTGAGCGATTTCTTCTCCGCCGTCGCCAGAATGGCATCGAGCGGCTTGACGCGGTCGAGTAGCATGGGACCCGTATCCTCCAGTCAGGCGGCCGTGCGCGGCCTGCCTCCCTCAATGGCGGCGGAAGCTAGCGCCGCGCGGCGGCAAGGCAAGCCGTAATGTCCGGGCTTTCCCCGCCTTCGCGCCGCCGCTAGAGGCCGCGGGCCATGTCCACCACCTTCCAGCTCCACACCGCCACCAGCCGCGCGCACCCCACGCCGCAGCCGATGCGGCGGCTGACCATCCCGGCGATCCGCCGGCGCAAGGTGGACGGCGTGACCGGCGAGCCGATCGTGATGCTCACCGCCTACACCGCCCGCCAGGCCCAACTGCTCGACGCGCATTGCGATCTCCTGCTGGTCGGCGATTCGCTCGGCCAGGTGATCTACGGGCTCGATTCGAGCGTCCCCGTCACGCTCGAGATGATGATCGCCCACGGCGCCGCGGTGGTGCGCGGCAGCTACCACGCGGCCGTCCTGGTCGATCTGCCGTTCGGAACGTACGAAGCCTCGCCCGAAGCTGCCTTCGCCACCGCCGCGCGCGTGCTCAAGGAGACCGGCGCGGCCGGGGTTAAGCTCGAAGGCGGATCGGCGATGGCCGAGACGGTCGCCTTCCTCACCGCGCGCGGCGTGCCCGTGATGGGGCACGTGGGCCTCACCCCGCAGGCGGTCAACGTGCTCGGCGGATACAACGCGCGCGGACGCAGCGATGCCGAGGCAGCGAAGATCGTCGGCGACGCCAAGGCGCTCGACCAGGCGGGCGCGTTCGCGATCGTGGTCGAAGGCGTGGTCGAGCCGATCGCGATCGAGGTGACCCGCGCCGTCGCCTGCCCGACGATCGGCATCGGCGGCTCGGTCGAATGCGACGGCCAGGTGCTCGTCACCGAGGACATGCTCGGCATGTTCGAGCGGGTGCCCCGGTTCGTGAAGCGCTACGAGGACCTCGCCGGGGCGATCTCCAAAGCCGCTGAAACCTACGCCGCGGAAGTGCGTTCGAGGGCGTTCCCGACACCCGACCAGACCTACCAGCCGAAAGCCTGACCCTGCGCATGCAAACGATCCTCAAGCACTACACCTTTTCGCTGCTGTTCACCGCCGTCTGCCTCGGCCTCGCGGCGTGGTACGGCTGGGCGAGCTCCGGCACGGTCGGAGGAATGGCGCAGGTCCTGTGGATCGTGCTGGTGCTGTCGATCCTCGAAGTGTCGCTCAGCTTCGACAACGCGGTCGTCAACGCGTCGGTGCTCAAGGAGATGGACGAGGTATGGCAGCGCCGCTTCCTGACGTGGGGCATCGCCTTCGCCGTGTTCGGGATGCGCATCGTCTTTCCCGTGGCGATCGTCGCCATCGCCGCGTCGGTGGGACCGATCGAGGCCGTCCGGCTCTCGCTCAACAATCCTGCCGAATACGAACGACTGGTGGAAAGCGCCCATGTCGGCATAGCCGGCTTCGGCGGCGCGTTCCTCGCGATGGTCGGCCTCAAGTTCTTTTTCGACAACGACAAGGACATCCACTGGATCGGCGCGATCGAGCGACAGCTCGCCAAGTTCGCCGCGCTGCCGGCGGCCGAGATCGCATTGCTGCTGCTGGTGCTGTGGGGCATTTCGAGCTTGCTCGAACCCGGCGATGCACTGACTTTCCTCGTCGCCGGCATGCTCGGGCTGGTCACCTTCATTGCGGTCGAAGGGGTCAACACGATCCTCGAAATCAGCGAGGAGAAGAAGCGTCTTGCCGGCGCGGCGGTCCGCAGCGGGCTGGGCGGTTTTCTTTATCTCAATGTGCTCGATGCGAGCTTCAGCTTCGACGGCGTGATCGGCGCCTTCGCGCTTTCGAACAACATGGTGGTCATCGCGCTCGGGCTGTCGATCGGTGCGATGTTCGTGCGCTCGATGACGATCCATCTCGTGCGGCAGGGCACACTGGCGCAGTATCGCTTCCTCGAACACGGCGCGTTCTGGGCGATCATCACGCTGGGGGCGATCATGCTCGCGTCGGCTTCGCCGGCCCTGCACATTCCGGAAACGATTACCGGGATCATCGGCGCGGTGCTCATCGGCCTGTCGCTGTGGTGGTCGGTCCGCTTCAACCGGCGAAATCCGGAGCCGGTCGAGGAGGCCGTGCGAGGCGACTAGCGAGCGGCGCGCTCACCACCAGTTGCAACAAGTGGTACGCGAGCAGCGGCAGCAGCAGCATGCCGGCGACGTGCGGCGGGAACAGCACCGCCGCGAGCGGCGCCCCCATCGCCACGCTCTTGTGCGCGCCGGCGAAGAGGAATGCGATCCGGTCGCCGCGGCCGAGCCCGACGGCGCCGCCAAGTGCCCATGAACCGGCGAAACCGAAGACGAGGAAGGCACCCACTGCCCCGATCAGAACCACCCAGTCGAACGGTCGCACAACGGCCCACAAACCCTGCTCGACAGCGCCCGAGAACGCCACGTAGACCGCAATGGCGATCGACAGCCGGTCGAGCGAGGTAACGAGTCCGCGGTGCTCCCCCACCCAGCGCGACAGGCGCACCTGCAACAGCTGGCCGATCGCGAACGGGAGGATCAGGATGAGGACCACCTTGAGGAGCCCGTCGGCCCCCAATGCGCCTGCCCCGCCCCCGCCGAGCGCAGCGAACAGGGGGGCGCTGACGAATACCCCGAGCACGTTGGTCAGCGCGGCGGCCACTACCGAGCTCGCCACGTTGCCTCCAGCGAGCGAGGAATAGGCCGTCGCGGACTGGACGGTCGAGGGCAGCACGCCGAGATAGAGGAACCCGAGCGCCACCAGCGGGGGCAGCACGCCATCGAGCGCCAGCTCCAGCCCTTTGCCTGCCAGCGCCATCGCGCCGAAGCACCATAATGTCAGCGGCAGCAGCAGCCGCCAGTGGCCGAGCCCGCGCCTTACCTCGGCGCGCGGCAGTCGCAGCCCGTTGAGGAAGAACAGCAGCAAGATCGCGCCGTTCGACACCCCTTGCGCGATCCCGCGGCCCGCGCCCGTGGCCGGGAAGATGCTTGCAAGCACGATGGCGAGCACGAGCAGGCGCACCATCAGATCGATCTTGGCCAGCCAGCGCATCGCGCCCGGGTGTGGCCAACCGACGCCGCCTTGTCGAGCCGCTCAGCCGGCGGTGAGCAGGGTGAGCAGAGCGCGCGCTTCGGTGTTGGCCGGTTCGCCCGCCAGATGGCGACGGACCAGCGCGGCGGCTGCCTCGCGCGCGCCCGAGCGATCGAGCGCCAGCGCCATGCGCTTGGTGAGCGGCCAGGGGCGCCGGATGGCCGCTGACCCGCGGTAATGCGCGAGCGCCGCTGCGGGGTCGCCTGCCGCGAGCGCGGCATCGCCCGCCAGCGCCATCGCGTCCGCCGAACCGGGGTGCGTGGCAAGGAACGCCTGCGCCTTCGCTCTGGCTTCGGCTGCACGTCCCCCGCCGACGAGGCCGCGCACCAGCGCGACCGCATTGGCGCCGTCAGCCGGGTCGCGCCGCTCAGCCACGCCGAGCGCGGTCGCGGGGGGCAGGGGTACAACCCGGAGTCCGCCGCCGGCCGCAGCCCGATCGAGGTAAGGCGCGGCTTTCTCGCGCTCGCCGAGCGCCTCGTGCGAACGGCCGACCAGCGTTGCCAAATACGGCGTATCGGCCGCTCCGCCGAATCGCGCGACCAGCTCGCGGTGGTTGCCACCCTCAGCCAGAGCGCGCGCCAGCAGCAGTCGCACGCGGCGATTGTCGGGTTGGCGGCGGAGGAGTGTGTCGAACCCTTGCGCCGCGCTCTGCGGATTGCCGTTGTCGAGATCGATTAGCGCCAGCAGCAGCGTCGCGGCCGGCATCTCGCGCTCGAGGTTGCCGCTGCGCTGGAGCAGGCGGCGCGCAAGATCGTTGTTCCCCGCACGCGCGGCCAGCACCGCCTGCAAGTACAGCGCCCTGGGACCGGGCGGCAGCCTGCGGACCGCGGCCAGCATATCCTTTGCCCGGCCAAGCTCGCCAAGAGTGGCGGCGTATTCGCCCAGCAGCTCGGGGTTGTCGGGAGCCGCCGCGAGCCCTCGCTGGAGCAACGGAAGCGCCGCGGCGTGACCTTCGGCATCGCGCACCAGTTGCGCACGCAGCAGCAACGCTGCGGCATTGTCGGGACCGAGGGCGAGGGCCCGCTGGGACGCCTCGAGCGCCTGCACCTGCTCCCCGCCCGAGTATCGAAGCCGGGCGATGTCGACCCACAGCTCGGGGTTCTTCGTGTCGACAGAGC
>JBHWTG010000137.1:0-4754 GCA_043427735.1 Tsuneonella sp.
GCCGCGCCGATCCCGCGGCTGGCCCCGGTGACGAGCGCGATCCGCCCATCGAGTATCCGGCTTTCAGCCACTTACGCGACCTTGTTGACAGGGAAAGCGAGCTGCGCCTCGCGCCCTTCGCGCGCCGCGAGGTCGGTCAGCGCGGTCGGATAGTCGCCGCTGAAGCAGGCGTCGCAGAACTGCGGCCGCAGCGGGTTGCGCGCCTGCTCGCCGACCGCGCGGTAGAGCCCGTCGATCGACACGAACGCGAGGCTGTCGGCCTGGATGAACGCGCGCATCGGCTCGACATCCATCCGCGCCGCGAGCAGCTTCGAGCGCTCGGGCGTGTCGACCCCGTAAAAGCACGAATGCGCGGTCGGCGGGCTGGCAACGCGGAAGTGCACTTCGGTCGCGCCCGCATCGCGCATCATCTCGACGATCTTGAGCGAGGTCGTGCCCCGGACGATCGAATCGTCGATCAGCACGATCCGCTTGCCTTCGACCAGGCCGCGGTTGGCGTTGTGCTTGCGCCTGACGCTCGAGTGCCGCGCGCTGTCGCCGGGCTGGATGAAGGTGCGCCCGACATAGTGCGAGCGGATGATCCCGAGCTCGAACGGCAGGCCCGAGGCCTGGGCATAACCGATCGCTGCGGGCACCCCGCTGTCGGGCACCGGGACCACGAGGTCGGCCTCGACCGGCGCCTCGAGCGCCAGCTCGCGGCCGATGGCCTTGCGCGCTTCGTAGACCGAGCGTCCGTCGAAGATCGAATCGGGCCGGCTGAAATAGACGTGCTCGAAGATGCACGGCCGCGGGTGGTGGCTGCCGAACGGACGAAGCGATGAAATTCGTCCGTCGAAATCGACCCTTACCAGCTCCCCGGGATCGATCTGACGGACGAAATCGGCGCCGATCACGTCGAACGCAACCGTTTCGCTAGCGAACACGGTCGCCTCGCCGAGCTTGCCCATCACCAGCGGACGAATGCCGAGCGGATCGCGGCAGGCGATCATCCCTTCGGGCGTCATCACGATCAGCGAATAGGCGCCTTCGACGAGCCGCAGCGCATCGATCAGCCGGTCGATCGGCGTCGGGAACCGGCTGGTGGCGACAAGGTGGATGATGACTTCGGTGTCGGAGGTCGACTGGAAGATCGCCCCCTTGCGGACCAGCTCGTCGCGCAAGCTGCGCGCGTTCGAGATATTGCCGTTGTGCGCCACCGCGAACCCGCCCGCGGCGAGGTCGGCATAGAGCGGCTGGACGTTCCGCAGACCCGCGCCGCCGGTGGTCGAGTAGCGCACGTGACCCGCGGCCATCATCCCCGGCAGCTCGGCGAGCGCGCCGGGGCCCGAGAAGTTCTCCGCCACGTGGCCCTGGCCGCGGCGCGAGTAGAACTCGTGCCCGTCGAAGCTGGTGATGCCGGCGGCTTCCTGGCCGCGGTGCTGGAGCGCGTGCAGGCCGAGCGCGGTCACCGCCGCGGCGTCGGCCGCGCCCATCGCGCCGAACACCCCGCACTCCTCGCGGAGCTTGTCGCCGTCCGCGGTCTCGAACGGATGATGGATTGTCATCGGCTGGCGGGCCTCGCTGCTGGGCGGCTCAATGGCGCTTGCAGCGCGCGATGACAAGGCCAAGCTCGCCTACCATCACCCGTTGCGCCGCGGCGCGCGCCTGCCTACACGCGCAACCGCAACCTTCGCTGAACGGAACGACCGGCCTATCCTCTCCCCCTTCGAATGGACGATCGCCAAGCGCTACATGCTTCCGGGCAGGGGCGAGGGTTTCATCGCGCTCGTCGCCGGGATCAGCGTGGGCGTGGTGATGCTGTCGGTCGCGCTGCTGGTCGTGGTGATGAGCGTGATGAACGGCTTCCGCGCCGAACTGCTCGACAAGATCGTCGGCCTCAACGGCCATGCGATCATCCAGGCCTACGGCGGGCGGCTCGATAACTGGCAGGGCATCCTCCAGCAAGTCCGCCGCACTCCCGGCGTGGTCGACGCGAGCCCACTGATCGAGCAGCCGCTGCTGGTCACCTTCAACGGTCGGGTGGAAGCAGTGCTGGTGCGCGGCAACACCTCGGAGGATATCGCCAAGCTCGAGGAGAAGCTCGTCGCCGGGAGCCTTGCACCGCTGAAGCCCGACGCGGCCGAGGTGGCGATCGGGGCGCGCCTGGCGGAGAACATCGGAGCGCAGGTCGGCGACACGATCACGATCATCAATCCGGCCGGCCGCTCGACCCCGTTCGGCACGGTGCCCCGACAAGTCGGCTACCGCGTCGCGGGCATTTTCGACATCGGAGTGTACGACTACGACAAGGCGTTCGTCGTCATGCCGATCGCCGACGCGCAGACGCTGATGCTGACCGGCGACACGATCGGGATGATCGAGGTCACCACCGACGATGCCGACAAGGCGGCGGAATATCTCGAGCCGCTCGGCCGCCAGCTCGCCGGCAAGGCGGTGGTCTCGGACTGGAAGAAGATCAACGCCTCGCTGTTCGAGGCGCTCGAGGTCGAACGGGTGGCGATGTTCTTCGCGCTGTCGATGATCGTGCTGGTGGCGGCGTTCAACATCCTTTCGAGCCTGGTCATGCTGGTGCGCGCCAAGACCCGCGACATCGCGATCATGCGCACGATGGGCGCGACGCGCCGCTCGCTGCTCAAGATCTTCGTTACTGCCGGTTTCGTGGTCGGCGCGGTGGGCGCGGGCGCGGGGCTGGTGCTCGGCTTCGTGATCCTCGCCTTCCGCCAGGGAATCGTGAACGCCATCTCGGCGGTGACGGGGCAGAACCTGTGGGACCCGTCGGTGCGGTTCCTCACCACCTTGCCGGCGCGCGCCGATCCGGTCGAGATCGTCGGCATCGCGCTGCTGGCGCTGGTGCTCAGTTTCCTCGCCACGCTCTACCCGGCTTACAAGGCGGCCAACACCGATCCCGTGCAGGTGCTGCGCTATGAATAGCGCCCCGGTCGTCAAGCTGACAGACCTCGCGCGCTCGTTCGAGCAGGGCGGGGTGCGGATCGACGTCCTGCGCGGGGTCAACCTGTCGATCGCGCCGGGGGAGATCGTCGCGCTGCTGGGCCCGTCGGGCTCGGGCAAGTCGACCATGCTGCAGGCGGTTGGCCTGCTCGAAGGCGGCTTCCGCGGCCGGATCGAGATCGCCGGGATCGACGCCAGCGCGCTGCCGCCCGAAGGGCGCACCCGCGTGCGGCGCGAGAACCTTGGGTTTGTCTACCAGTTCCACCACCTGCTGCCCGATTTCAACGCGACCGAGAATGTCGTCATCCCGCAGCTCGTCGCCGGCCGCGCGAAGGCGGAGGCCGAGGAGCGCGCGCGGGCGATCCTCTCCTCGCTCGGGCTCGGCCACCGGCTCGATCACCGGCCGAGCCAGCTCTCGGGCGGCGAGCAGCAGCGCGTGGCGGTCGGCCGCGCGCTGGCCAACCGGCCGCAGCTCGTGCTGGCCGACGAGCCCACGGGCAACCTCGACGAGCACACCGCCGACGTGGTGCTCGAGCAGTTCCTCGCGCTGGTTCGGGGCGAGGGGAGCGCGGCGCTGGTCGCCACGCACAACGAGCGGCTGGCGCGGCGCATGGACCGCGTGGTACGCTTGCACGAGGGAGTGCTCGAATGACCACCATCGCCGATTTCACCGTCGCGAAGCCCGACGGCGCGCCGCTGGAGCTGTCGGAAAAGCTCGGCAAAGTGCTGCTGGTGGTCAACGTGGCCAGCAAGTGCGGCTTCACCCCCCAGTACGAAGGGCTCGAGGAGCTCCAGCGCAAGTACGGCGATCAGGGGTTCGAAGTGCTCGGCTTCCCCTGCAACCAGTTCGGCGCGCAGGAGCCCGGCGACGCCGAGGAGATCGCCAGCTTCTGCAAGCTCAATTACGACGTGACCTTCCCGGTGCTCGGCAAGATCGAGGTCAACGGCGCCGGCGCCAGCCCGCTCTACGACTGGCTCAAGCGCGAGGCGCCCGGGCTGATGGGCTCCAAATCGGTCAAGTGGAACTTCACCAAGTTCCTGATCGACCGCGAGGGCAAGGTGGTGCGCCGCTACGCGCCGACCGACGCGCCGGCGAGCATCGCACGGGACATCGAGCGGCTGCTTTGAACCCGGCCTGCTGCTCGGGCGCCGCGTGGCATCCTTCGACAAGCTCAGGATGAGCGGACTCGGCGGGGAAAATGGGTGCGCCACTTTTGCCCGACCGATAACGGCTTGCGCTGATCGGAAGCCTGCAGGCACCTTCTCCCAAACTCCGCTCGTCCTGAGCTTGTCGAAGGACCATCACCGCGGGCTCCTCCAGCCCGGCTGTGGACAATTCGCTCGCTTGCCCCATTTGCGAATCGTGCGCTCGAGCCGCATCTAGCCCCCATGCCGCACGCCCCGTTCGTCCCCTTGCGTGTGATGTCGAGCTACTCGATGCTCGAAGGCGCGATCGATCCCAAGGCGATCGCCCGGCTGGCGCAGGAGCGCGGCTTCCCGGCGATCGCGATTTGCGACCGCAATGGGCTCTACGGCGCGGTGCCGTTCGCCGCCGCGTGCTTCGAGAAGGGGGTGCAGCCGATCGTCGGCGCCCTGCTCGGGGTGTGCCGGGGGCCCGGGAGCGAGGCCATCGATGCGCTGCCGTTGTTCGTCCAGGACGAGGCCGGCTACGAGAACCTCTGCCACCTCGTCAGCAAGGCGCACCTCGATCGCCCGCTCGAGCTGCCGGCGCACATCCATCCGAGCGACCTCGAGGGCCGTACCGACGGGCTGATCGCTCTGACCGGCGCGGGCGAAGGCACTGG
>JBHWTG010000138.1:0-8013 GCA_043427735.1 Tsuneonella sp.
CCAGTGCCGCTGGGGCGCCGGCAAGATCATGATGCGCGCGGCCCCTCCGGGCACCGGCGTCATCGCGGGCGGTCCGATGCGCGCGGTCCTCGAAACCCTCGGCGTCCAGGACGTCGTGGGCAAGTCGACCGGTTCGTCGAACCCCTACAACATGATCCGCGCCACCTTCGAAGCTCTGAAGGTCCAGTCCTCGCCCCGTCAGGTCGCATCCAAGCGCGGCAAGAAGGTCGCGGATCTGATGGGCCGCCGCAACGACGGCGCCTCGGCGCCGGAAGCCGTGGAGTCCTAAGTCATGGCCGAGAAGAAGACCGTCACCGTCAAGCAGACCGGTTCGCCGATCCGCCGCAAGAACGACCAGCGCGCCACCCTGGTGGGCCTGGGTCTGAACCGCCTGGGTCGCGAGTCGACCCTGGAAGACACCCCCTCGGTTCGCGGGATGATCGCCAAGGTCGCCCACCTGACCGAGATCGTCGAAAAGTAAGCCGTTCGCCCTCTCCCGATCATGGGGGAGGGCGTTCGTCTCTTGCGAATACGCTTGCTTGTAAAATCCCGGGGGGCCGCCTAGAAGCGGCCCTTCATTTTTTCAACGCCGAGTCTGGGTCTGACCCAGGCGCTAGCACCCGAAAGGATCAGGCACATGAAACTGAACGAAATCCGCGACAACGCCGGGGCCCGCCATCGCAAGATGCGCGTCGGCCGGGGCATCGGCTCGGGCAAGGGCAAGACCGCCGGGCGCGGCCAGAAGGGCCAGAAGGCCCGCTCCGGTGTCGCCGTCAAGGGCTTCGAAGGCGGCCAGATGCCGCTCCACATGCGTCTGCCGAAGCGCGGCTTCAACAACCCGAACGGCAAGGACTATGCCGAGGTGAACCTGGGCATGGTGCAGAAGTTCATCGATGCCGGGTCGCTCGATGCGAGCGGCACGCTCGACCACGACGCGCTGAAGGCTGCGGGCCTCGCGCGCACCGCCAGGCACGGCGTGCGCCTGCTCGGCAAGGGCACGCTGACCGCCAAGGTCGCCTTCCGCGTCGCCGGCGCCAGCAAGGGCGCGATCGAGGCGGTCGAGAAGGCCGGCGGCTCGGTCGAGGTAATCGAGGCGAGCCGGCCCGAGGCCGAGAAAAAGGCCGAGCGCGCCGCCGCCAACAAGGCCGCCAAAGCCAAGTAAGCGAATAAGGGGCGCGCGGGGTTCGACAAGGACCCCCGCGCTACCTATGTAGCCTCCCTGCGCCGGGAGGGACCGGCCGCGACAACAGGATCTCGGGTAAGCCCATGGCATCACGCGCCGACAACATCGCGAGCTCGCTGAGCCTGGCGAACTTCTCCAAGGCCACCGAGCTCAAGAAGCGCATCTGGTTCTCGATCGGCGCGCTGATCGTGTTCCGCTTCCTGAGCTTTGTGCCGCTACCGGGCGTCAACCCGCTGATCCTCGAGACGCTGTACGCGCAGACGCGCGGCGGCATCCTCGACCTGTTCAACACATTCTCGGGCGGCAGCCTCGAGCGCATGAGTCTGATCGCGCTCGGCGTGATGCCGTACATCACCGCCTCGATCGTGATCCAGCTCGCCGCGGCGCTGCACCCCGCGCTCGCCGCGCTCAAGAAGGAAGGCGCGACCGGCCGGCAGAAGCTCAACCAGTACACCCGCTACGGCACGGTGTTCCTGTGCGCGATCCAGGGCTGGTTCCTCGCCTCGGGCCTCGAGGCCTATGGCGCGCAGAGCGGTTTGCAGGCGGTCGTGATGCCCGGCGTGCTGTTTCGCGTGACCGCGGTGATCAGCCTCGTCGGCGGGACGATGTTCCTCCTCTGGCTGGGCGAGCAGATCACCAGCCGGGGCATCGGCAACGGGGTGTCGCTGATCATCATGGCGGGCATTGTCGCCCAGTTTCCGAGCTTCGGCGCCAACCTGTTCGAAGGCGCACGCTCGGGCTCGATTGGCGGGTTCGCCATCGTCGGCATGATCCTGATGATCGTGGGCGTGGTGCTGTTCATCTGCTTCATGGAGCGCGCGCAGCGCCGGCTGCTGATCCAGTATCCCAAGCGCGCGAGCGCCAAGGGGATGATGCAGGCCGACCGGAGCCACTTGCCGCTGAAGCTCAACACCTCCGGCGTGATCCCGCCGATCTTCGCCAGCTCGCTGCTGCTGCTGCCCCTCACGATCAGCCAGTTCGCCGGCCAGTCGATCGATCCCGAGAGCACCGCTGGCGGGGTGATCAACACGCTCAACTTCTATCTGCAGCACGGCCAGCCGCTGTACCTCGCGCTCTACGCGATCGGCATCGTGTTCTTCTGCTTCTTCTACACGGCGGTCGTGTTCAACCCGGAAGAGACCGCCGAGAACCTCAAGAAGAACGGCGGCTTCATTCCGGGCATCCGGCCCGGCAAGCGCACGCAGGACTATCTCGACTACGTGCTCACCCGAATCACGGTGATCGGCGCGATCTACCTGACGCTGGTATGCGTGATCCCCGAATTCACCTTCACCCAGACCGGGGTGGCGATGGTGATGGGCGGCACCAGCCTGCTGATCGTGGTCAACGTGACGGTCGACACGATCAGCCAGATGCAATCCCATCTGCTGGCGCACCAGTACGGCGACCTCATCAAGAAGGCCAAGCTGAAGGGCCGGCTGCGCTAGCGCGGCCTCGGTCTCCAGGGGCGCTCGTCGAAGGGGGACGCGCAGGTGAACATCATCCTTCTCGGCCCTCCCGGAGCGGGCAAGGGCACGCAGGCCCAGCGGCTGGTCGAGCATCACGGCATGCGCCAGCTGTCGACCGGCGACATGCTGCGCGCCGCGGTGAAGGCGGGCACCCCTGTGGGCCTTGAGGCGAAGGCGGTGATGGAACGCGGCGAGCTCGTGTCCGATGCGATCGTCAGCGCGCTGATCGATGAGGAGCTGACTGCGATGGGCCCCGGCGTGGGCGCGATCTTCGACGGCTATCCGCGCACCGCAGCGCAGGCGCACGCGCTCGACGGGATTCTCGCTCGCCACGGGCGCAAGCTCGACCACGTGATCGAGCTCGAGGTCGACGAGGACGCGCTGGTCGAGCGGATCACCGGACGGTTCACCTGCGCCCGTTGCGGCGAAGGATACCACGACGCGTTCAAGCAACCGCGCCTCGAGGCCACGTGCGACCGCTGCGGCGCGCACGAGTTCAAGCGCCGGCCCGACGACAACGAGGACACCGTGCGCACCCGCATGGCCGAATACCGCGCCAAGACCGCGCCGATCCTGCCGGTTTACGAGGCGCGCGGGATTGTCCACCGAGTCGACGGCATGGCCGACATCGGCGAAGTGTCGGCGGCGATCGAGGGCATTCTGACCTCCTCGCGGCCGACGCCTTAGCTCTTCCCGCGTCCGGCGCCCGCGGATATGCTGGCCGCCGAGGGAGGACCGCCGATGTTCAGAGTCTGGCTCGCGGCCGCGATACCGCTGGGGCTGGCCGTGCCGGCGTCGGCGGAGGTGGTGCAGAGTTCCGCCGGCCACTTCGTCACCCGCGACAGCGCAACGGTGAAGGCCGCGCCCAGGGCCACGTGGCTCGCTCTCATAGCCCCGGGCGACTGGTGGAGCGACGAGCACACCTGGTCGGGCGATGCCGCCAACCTGTCGATCGCACCGCAGGGCGGGGGCTGCTTCTGCGAGCGCATTCCCGAGAAGGACAGCGCGAGCGAGGTCGGGCTCGCGGGCAGCGCGCAGCATATGACCGTAGTGATGGCCGAGCCGATGAAGGTCCTGCGCATGCGCGGCGCGCTCGGCCCGCTGCAGAGCGAGCCGGTCGACGGAGTGCTGACCATCACGCTGCAGCCCGACAAGGCGGCAGGCGGCACCAGGCTTGTCTGGGAATATGTGGTCGCCGGGCACATGCGGTTCGAGATCGCAAAGATCTCGAAGGCGGTCGACGGGGTGATGAGCGAGCAGCTCGGCCGGCTCGCCGCCAAGCTCGGCCGGGTTGCCGGCCCGCCCGAGAAGCCGGCCGCGGCTCCGGCGGAGAGCGAAGTCGGTGCGGCGCTAGACAAGATGGGCAGCAGAGACGATTGACGGTGCACGCCCAGGCTTTGACGCAGCGGGCGAAGCGGTGTAAGCGGGGGTGGTGACTGAGCAGCGAGGCCTGCGTGGCCCTCGCGCTCGTTTTCGTGCGCTCGGGCATTGACGGACCCGGCGATTCGCCCTAAGCGCGCGCCCATTCGACACCGCGGGATGAGTCCGGCGGCGCGTTTCGCGCCATCCGGGCCTTTTGCCGTCATTCGAATGCAAGCGATGAGATAGAGGCCGGCCTTCCGCCTTCGCCTCTGTGGAGCATGGAGAACTAAGTGGCACGTATCGCCGGGGTCAACCTCCCCACCAACAAGCGCGTGATTATCGCGCTCACCTACATCCACGGTATCGGCCGCACCACCGCGGTCAAGATCGCCGACAAGCTGGGCATCGATCATAGCCGCCGCGTGCAGGACCTGTCCGACGCCGAGGTGCTGCAGATCCGTGAGACGCTCGACGCCGAGCACAAGGTCGAGGGCGACCTGCGCCGCGACACGGCGATGAACATCAAGCGGCTGATGGACCTCGCCAGCTATCGCGGCCTGCGCCACCGCAAGGGCCTCCCGGTCCGCGGCCAGCGCACGCACACCAACGCTCGCACCCGCAAGGGCAAGGCCAAGCCGATCGCCGGCAAGAAGAAGTAAGCCGCGCGGCCGTTTCCGGCCGCCGCTGCTCTCTTGGATTTAGGACAGGAATTCCCACATGGCACGCGAACCCCAGCGCATTAAGCGCCGCGAACGCAAGAACATCTCCAGCGGCGTCGCGCACGTGAACGCCAGCTTCAACAACACAATGATCACCATCACCGACGCGCAGGGCAATGCGATCAGCTGGTCTTCGGCCGGCATGATGGGCTTCAAGGGCAGCCGCAAGTCGACCCCTTATGCCGCCCAGGTCGCCGCCGACGACGCCGGCAAGAAAGCCGCCGAGCACGGCGTCCGCACACTCGAGGTCGAGGTCAAGGGCCCCGGCTCGGGCCGCGAGAGCGCACTGCGCGCGCTGCAGGCGGTGGGCTTTACGATCACCTCGATCCGCGACGTGACGCCGATCCCCCACAACGGGGTCAGGCCATCGAAGCGCCGCCGCGTCTGATACCTGCCGGTGGCGGGCTCGCTCCCCGCCGCCCTTTTCCAGGGATCGGACGCCGCTCGGCGCCGGTCCCACACGCATTTGAACCCCAGGGGATATCCATGGCCGTCAACACCAAGAACTGGCAGGAACTCAAGAAGCCCAACAGCCTCGAGGTCAAGGACGCCGCGAAAGGCCGCAAGGCCACCTTCGTCGCCGAGCCGCTCGAGCGCGGCTTCGGCCTGACGCTCGGCAACGCGCTGCGTCGCGTGCTGCTCTCGAGCCTCCAGGGCGCGGCGATCACCTCGATCAAGATCGAGAACGTGCTGCACGAGTTCTCCTCGCTCGCCGGCGTGCGCGAGGATGTGACCGACATCGTCCTCAACGTGAAGCAGATCGCGCTCAAGATGGAGGGCGAGGGCCCCAAACGGCTCCAGCTCGCCGCCACCGGCCCGGGCGAAGTCACCGCCGGCGACATCGCGGTGTCGGGCGACATCGAGGTGATGAACAAGGACCTCGTGATCTGCCACCTCGACGAAGGCGCGAACCTCATCATGGAGCTCACCGCCGACACCGGCAAAGGCTACGTGCCCGCGGTCGGCAACCGTCCGGTGGATGCGCCGATCGGGCTGATCCCGGTCGACTCGCTCTATTCGCCCGTGCGCCAGGTCAGCTACAAGGTAGAGAACGCCCGCGTCGGGCAGGAGCTCGACTTCGACAAGCTGAGCCTCACGGTCGAGACCGACGGCACCGTTACCCCGGAAGACGCGGTGGCCTACGCCGCGCGCATCCTGCAGGATCAGCTGGCGCTGTTCGTCCACTTCGAGGACGGCGTGCCGCAGTCGTCGAGCCCGATGATCGGCCTCGCCGCGCAGCCGGACGAGAGCGACGCCAACCAGCTCAACCGCTACCTGCTCAAGAAGGTCGACGAGCTCGAGCTGTCGGTGCGTTCGGCCAACTGCCTCAAGAACGACAACATCATCTACATCGGCGACCTGGTCCAGAAGACCGAGGCCGAGATGCTCCGCACGCCGAATTTCGGCCGCAAGTCGCTCAACGAGATCAAGGAAGTCCTCTCTTCGATGGGCTTGCGGCTCGGCATGGACATCCCCGGCTGGCCGCCCGAGAACATCGAGGAAATGGCCAAGAAGCTCGAGCAGGAACTGCTTGGCTAGGACGGGTAGGGGCGGCGCCCGCTATCGCCGCCTGGATCGGGTTACCTGATACGGGCCCTCTACGAACGGAGTACCAAACATGCGTCACGGGCATTCGCGCCGCAAGCTGCAGCGCAAGAGCGGCCACCGCGCCGCACTGCTGCGCAATCTCGCCGCCGCGCTGATCAAGCACGAGCAGATCATGACCACCACGCCCAAGGCGAAGGAGCTGCGGCCCTACGTCGAAAAGCTGGTGACGCTGGCCAAGCGCGGCGGGCTCAGCAACCGCCGTCTGGCGCACAGCCGCCTTGGCGACGATGCGCAGCTGAAGAAGCTGTTCGATGTGCTCGCCGAGCGCTACGCCGGCCGCGAGGGCGGCTACACGCGCATCATCAAGGCCGGCTACCGCCAGAGCGACGCCGCACCGATCGCGATCATCGAATTCGTCGACCGGGACGTCGCGGCCAAAGGCCAGGACTCGGGCCCGGTGATGAACCACGATGAGGACGAGCTCGAAGAGGCCTGACCGTCGGTCACGCACGACGCTTGGCGGTCGCCGCCCCGCGTTCATCGGAATAGCGTCCTGCCTGAACGCCAGTTAACCCGGCAATTCAGGCTCACCTCACCGCGACTCGGTTAACACGGGAACTCAGGCGGAAGATTGGCTTTCGCCGAGTGTGAGGTGAGCCATGAAGACCATTTCGAAAGCCCTCGTCGGAACCGTCGCGGCTGGCGCGATGGCTCTGGCTACCGCCAGCCCCGCGCTGGCGCAGGACCGCCATCGCGATCGCGACGGAATCAGCGCAGGCGACATCATCGCCGGAGCGCTGGTGATCGGCGGCATTGCCGCGGTCGCGAGCTCGATCGGCAAGGATCGCTATCGCGGCACATACGGCGAGCCGTATTACAACGGCGGCTACTACGACAACGGCTACGGCTACGAGCAGGGCCGCTACGGCAACTCGCGCCAGGCGGTCGAGCAGTGTGTTCGCGCGGCGCAGCGCGGGGTGTACGGCCGTGCGCGGGTGACCGACATCCGCGACATCGACCGCAACCGCTATGGCTACCGCGTCAAGGGCACGCTGATCGTCAACGAGCGCGGCAGTGGCTGGAGCCGGGATTACAACTACCGCTACAGCGGCCGCAACTACGACCAGGGGCGCTTCACCTGCGACGTTCAGTACGGCCGGGTGGTGAACCTCGACTACAGCGGCCTGCGCAACCAGCGCTACGGCTATCGCGGCGGCTGGTAAGCCGCCGGCGCTGAAGGCAGATACACGACGGGCGGTTCAGGCTGTTGCAAGCCTGGGCCGCCCAGTCGTATGTGGTCCCTACCGATCTGTCCAAGGGGTCACGGACATGCTCTTTCGCACCGCTTCCGCCGCTGCCTCGGCTGTCGCGATGGCGATGGCCGCCGCGCCGCTTGCCGCCGCCGAGCTGCCGCGCTTCCCTGCCCCGGCAGGAGTGTTCGACGCCGATGCCCTCAACGCCCAGAACCATCGCCGCTGGCGCCGCGATCGCGTGGATGCCGGCGACGTCATCGGCGGGCTGCTGGTGATCGGCACGATCGCCGCGGTCGCCAGCGCAGCGAGCGGGGCCACCCGCGGGGACCGTTACCGCGAGCGCGACTATCGCGCCGGTTATCGCCCGCGCACTTACGGTTCGAGCTGGCAGGACGGGCGCGGGCTCGACCGCGCGGTCGACATCTGCGCACGCGAGATCGAGCGCGACGCACGCATCGCCAGCATCGACAGCGCCACCT
>JBHWTG010000139.1:0-7859 GCA_043427735.1 Tsuneonella sp.
ATTCTGCTGTCGCGCACGCGCGCGGCGGCGGCCCCGGCGGCGATGCGGCGCGCGGCAGCCTTAAGCTTCTCGGTCAGTGCCTGGTCGGGCGGCAGATCTTCCAGCGAGGCGATCTTCCCGAACGAGCCCATCCCCGCCCGGTCGCTCCCCTGCCGCCCCTCCCCGTGGATCATGAACGCGCAATGCGCCTTGAACGCGGCCATCCCGGCGATGTTCTTCCCGCGATAGACGAAGTGGGGCATCGACCATTTGATGGTCTCCTCCACCGCGGGCACCGCCGCGCGGACCACACCGCGCAAGCGGGTGAGGATGGCGCGCGCGAACGGGGCTGCGTTGGCGATGTAGGCGTCGATGCGTGGGTCGCGGGTCATGGTGAGGCCATAGCAAAGGACAGCCTGCAAAGCAGATCGGAACTTCGCTCCTCGTCGGCCCGGACTTGATCCGGGGTGGTGCTTCTTTCGAGCGCGGCGCTGGAAGCCAGCACCACCCCGGACAAGTCCGGGGTGACGCCGCGTTTGTGAAAGGGTTTAGCCGACCAAGAGCAGCGCGGGGGTCTCGATCAGCTTCCTCACCGCCTGGATGAAGCTCGCCGCATCCCACCCGTCGACCACGCGGTGGTCGCAACTGATCGAGATGTTCATCAGCTTGCGCTTCTCGACCCGCTCGCCGCCCGTCCCATCCGGCACGAACATCGGCCGCTCGACGATGCGGTTGGGGCCGATGATCGCCACCTCGGGCCGGTTGATGACCGGGGTCGTCGCGACCCCGCCGAGCGGGCCGAGCGAGGTGATGGTGAGCGTCGACCCGCTGAGCTCGTTCGACCTGGCCGAGCCGTCGCGCGCGGCGTCCGCCAGGCGGCGGATTTCGCCGGCGAGCTGCCACAGGTTCCTGGCCTGCGCATCGCGGATCACCGGCACCATCAGCCCGCCATCGGTCTGGGTCGCCATGCCGAGGTGCACCGCGCCGTGCCGGGTGACCACGCCGGCCTCGTCGTCGTAGCGCGCGTTGATCATCGGGAACTGCGGCACGGTCTTGCAGATCGCCGCGATCAGCAGCGGCAGCATGGTGAGCCTGGGCTTTTCGCCCCGGGCGCTGTTGAGCTGCTCGCGCAGCCGCTCGAGCTCGGTGACGTCGCATTCCTCGACATAAGTGAAATGCGGGATGTGGCGCTTGGCGGCGGCCATGTTCTCGGCGATCCGGCGCCTGAGGCCGATGACCTTGACCGTCTCGTCGGCGCGGGTCGGACCGGCCGGGGCGTGGCCCGAGCGCGCGCCGTAGGCGATGAAGGCGTCGAGATCGGCGTGGCGCACGCGGCCTTCCTCGCCGGGGCGGACTTCGGCGAGGTCGATGCCGAGCGCCTGCGCGCGCTGGCGAACGGCGGGGGTAGCGAGGACTTTGGCGCTTGGGGCAGCCGGCCGCGGGTGGGCTTCGACAAGCTCAGCCTGAGCGGGTTTGGGTGTCAGGGGCTTTGGAGCCGGCGGAGGCGGCGAAACTCGTTCGATCCCGCTACGAACCGCCGCTCGTCCTGAGCTTGTCGAAGGACCATCCCCGACACCAGCCTCCTGGGCTCGATCCGCATCGCCCGCGTCGGAATTCTCCGCGTCGATCCGTGCCTCGACCGCCTCGGCCTTCGGGGCCGGCGCTTCGACTGGCGCAGCCCCGTCCTCGGTGGAGCCCTCACCCTCGGTCTCGATCACCACCAGCATCGAGCCGATCGCGATCACGTCGCCCGCCTCGCCCGCGACCTCGACCACGGTGCCCGCGACCGGGCTTTCCATCTCGACCGTCGCCTTGTCCGTCATCATGTCGGCGATCTGCTGGTCTTCCTCGACCCGGTCGCCGGGCTTGACGTGCATCGCGACGATCTCGGCCTCGGCGATGCCTTCGCCGATATCCGGCAGCTTGAACGTGAACCTGCCCACCTCAGGCCTCCAGAATCTTGTCGATCGCCTCGCCGATGCGGATCGGGCCGGGGAAATAGGCCCATTCGAGGCTGTGCGGATAGGGGGTGTCGAACCCGGTCACGCGCTCGACCGGCGCCTCGAGGTGATAGAAGCAGCGTTCCTGCACCAGCGCCGAGAGCTCCGCGCCGAAGCCGCTGGTGCGGGTCGCCTCGTGGACGATCAGGCAGCGTCCGGTTTTCTCGACCGAGGCCTCGATCGCCTCGATGTCGAGCGGCACCAGCGTGCGCAAGTCGACGATCTCGGCGTCGACGCCCTTGGCCTCGGCGACCGCGGAGACGACGTGGACCATCGTGCCGTAGCACAGGATGGTCAGCGCCTCGCCCTCGCGCACGGTGCGCGCCTTGCCCAGCGGGATGCTGTAGTAGCCTTCGGTCACCTTGCTGTCGGGGTGGTTCTTCCACGGCTCGACCGGCTTGTCGTAGTAGCCGCTGAACGGGCCGTTGTAGATCCGCTTGGGCTCGAAGAAGATCACCGGGTCGTTGTCCTCGATCGCGGCGATCAGCAGGCCCTTGGCATCGTACGGAGTGCTCGGGATCACCGTCTTGATCCCGGCGACGTGGGTGAACAGCGATTCCGGGCTCTGGCTGTGGGTCTGCCCGCCGAAGATGCCGCCGCCGAACGGGCTGCGCACGGTCATCGGCGCGATGTATTCGCCCGCCGAGCGATAGCGCAGCCGCGCCGCCTCGCTGATCAGCTGGTCGATGCCGGGATAGATGTAATCGGCGAACTGGATCTCGGGCACCGGGCGCAGGCCGTAGGCCCCCATTCCCACCGCCGCGCCGATGATGCCGCACTCGCTGATCGGGGTGTCGAACACGCGGTTCTTGCCGTATTTCGCCTGCAGCCCCGCGGTGGCGCGGAACACCCCGCCGAAATAGCCGACGTCCTCGCCCATGATGACGACCGTGGGATCGTGGCTCAGCATGATGTCGAGCGCGTCGTTGATCGCCTCGATCATGTTCATGTTGCGCGCGGGGGCGTCCTCGAGCCCGACCGGGAGGTCGTCCTCCAGATCGGCGGCGGTCAATGTTGCGGCCACTTGATCTTCCTTTCGCGGATCGCCTGAGCGGCCTGCTCCTCGAGATGCCACGGCAACTCCTCGAACACGTCCTCGAACATCGTGTGGAACGGGTGATGCAGCCCGTGGCCGAGAATGCCGTTCTTCTCGGCCTCCCTGGTCGCCGCCTTGACCTGCTCGGCGCATTCGAGGTCGAGCTTCTCCTGCCGCTCCTCGTCCCAGGCGCCGAGCGCGATGAGGTGGTTCTTCAGCCGCATGATCGGGTCGCCGAGCGGCCATTCGCTGCGCTCCTGCGCGCTGCGGTACTGGCTCGGATCGTCCGAGGTCGAGTGGCCTTCAGCGCGGTAACTGAAGTGCTCGATCAGCGTCGGCCCGCCGTTCGCCCGCGCGCGGTTCGCGGCCCATTGCTCGGCCGCGTAGACCGCCAGCGCGTCGTTGCCGTCGACCCGCAGCGAGGCGATTCCGTAGCCCACACCGCGCGCGGCGAAGGTCGCCCGCTCGCCGCCGGCGAAGCCGGAGAAGCTCGAGATCGCCCACTGGTTGTTGACCACGTTGAGGATCACCGGCGCGTTGTAGACCGCGGCGAACAGGCACGCGGCGTGGAAGTCGCCCTCCGCCGTGCTGCCCTCCCCCACCCAGGTCGCCGCGATCCGGCTGTCGCCGCGCATCGCGCTGGCCATCGCCCAGCCGACCGCCTGCGGGGTCTGCGTGGCGAGGTTGCCGCTGATCGTGAAGAAGCTGTGCGCGCGGCTCGAATACATGATCGGCAGCTGGCGGCCCTTCAGCTTGTCGCCGCGGTTCGAGTAGATCTGGTTGATCATCTCGACCAGCGGATAGCCCCGCGCGATCAGGATGCCCTGCTGGCGATAGCTCGGGAACACCATGTCGTCGGCGGCGAGCGCCATCGCCGCAGCGATGCTGGTCGCCTCCTCGCCGGTGCACTTCATGTAGAAGCTCGTCTTGCCCTGCCGCTGGCCGCGGTACATCCGCTCGTCGAACGCCCGGGTCAGCGCCATCGTGCCGAGCATTTGCCGCAGCGTGTCGGGGTCGAGCTTCGGGTCCCACGGGCCGTGGGCGGCGTCATCGGGGCCGAGGACCCGGATCAGGTCGTTCGCCAGCGCCTGCGTATCGACCGGGGCGCACAGCTCGTCGGGTCGCGGTTGCGCGCCGGGCTCGCTCACCGCGACGTGCGAGAAATCGACCGTGTCGCCGGGGCGGAACCTGGGCTCGGGAACATGAAACCGCAGCGCGGGCCGGTTGTGCCCGGCCGCTCCCCGCTCGCTCGGCTCTGAGGCCATTCAATGCTCTCCCGCGTCGTAGAAATCTTTTACGACGGCGTTATTTTATTTCAAGCGGCAACGGCGAGTCAACCGAGCGCCGTCACACTGCGACCGGCGCCTTCAAAGCGCCATGCGGTGTATAGTTCGACACCTCGAAATCGTCGATTCGATAGTCGAAAATCGTCGCCGGACGCCGCACGATTTCAAGCCGCGGGCGCCCTTGCGGTTCCCGGCCGAGCTGCTCCTCGATCAGCTCGGCATGATTGAGATAGAGGTGCACGTCGCCGCCCATCCACACGAACTCGCCCGGCTCGAGATCGGCCTGTTGGGCAAGCATCCGCTGAAGCAGCGCGGCCGACCACAGGTTGAACGGCAACCCCAGCGCGACATCGCAGCTTCGCTGGAACAGCACACTGTTCAAGCGGCCGTCTTCCACGTGGAATTGGTAGGTCTTGTGACACGGCGGCAGCGCCATCCGGTCGAGCTCGGCGACGTTCCACCCTTCGATGATGTGCCGCCGGCTGCCGGGGTCGGTGCGGAGCGATTCGACCACCTGGGCGACCTGGTTGATGCTCTCGCCCGGCTCGTACAGCCCGTCGGGCCGGTAGCGATACGTCGGCCAGCGGGTCCATTGCTTGCCGTACACCGGGCCGAGATCGCCCCAGCGCGCGGCGAACGACTCGTCGTCGGCGATGCGCCGGACGAACGCCTCGAGCGGCAGCGCCTCGCCGGTCTCGCGCACATACCTGGCGTGCGGCCACTCGTTCCAGATGCCGACCCCCTGCAGCACCAGCGGGCGGATGTTCGTCTCGCCGGTGAGGAACCACAGCAGCTCGCGCGTGGCGGTCTTCCAGTAAACCCGCTTGGTGGTGATCAGCGGCATCGCGCCGCGCGCCAGATCGAACCGCAGCATGGCGCCGAAAATCGATTTTGTGCCAACTCCAGTCCGGTCCTTGCGGACAGAGCCATGCATCCAGATTCGCCGCATAAGGCGAAGGTATTGCCGCTCCGGATGATTCGGGTCGGAAAGGTATGGAAGATCAAGAGCTAGCTGTGTGGCCACGCTCCTCTGTAGGCGAAAAGCCCTTTGTTTTCAATCTGATAAGTCGTGTTATAACTGTCTATGAGCTGTGTTGATGATGCGGCATAGAGTGTGGACTTCTGTGGACAAAGCTATCCGATAATCTCCCGCTTGCCACCCCGCCGCCCGGACTCTATAGGCGCGCTCCTGCCTCGCCCGGCCCAGACTTTTGGTAAGGGGCCGGGATGAGATCGGTCGGGGAATAGCTCAGCCTGGTAGAGCACTGTCTTCGGGAGGCAGGGGCCGGAGGTTCGAATCCTCTTTCCCCGACCATTTCACTGGACGAAGCGGTCCGTCGGCGGTTTCGCGCGACGCCCCCCGCGCGAGCAACGCGGCGCTACCTCGCGGGATAGCTCGCAAACACCGTGCGCCCGCGCTCGCCGAACGCGATCACCCGATACGGCTCGGCCCGCCCGCCGGCCTCCATTCCCGGCGAGCCCAGCGGCATGCCGGCCACGGCCAGCCCCTTTACCCCCGGCGGACGCTCGGCGAGCAGGCGCCGGATCTCGCGCACGGGCACGTGGCCTTCGATCACGTAGCCCTCGACCACCGCGGTGTGGCACGAAGCGAGGTCCGCCGGCACCCCGAGCCGGGCCTTCACCGCGGTCATCGGCTCGTCCTCGCGTGTCCGGACCTCGTGTGCCAGCCCTTCGCGCGCGTGCGCCGCCCACTGTTTGCAGCATCCGCAACCCGGGTCGCGGAACATGACATACGGCGCAGCCTGCGCGGCCCCCGTGCATGCCGCCAGCCCGGCGGCAATCGCCGCGGCGATCCCCTTGGGCAGCCTGTCGATCCGCATCGCGCAACTCCTTGTTTTCCTCCGCGTGGGCGGGATATCGGCCGGCATTGCGTTCGCGGCAAGCCCGCAAAGCGAAAGCGGACTCGCCGCGGAAAACCCCCTGCGGTAACATCGGTTATGCAAGGCATGGGGCGAACCGGGATGCGCATCAGCCGACAGGGCAACCGCGAGTTCGCGCAAGGCATCGCGCGCGCATTCGCCGGCGCGCTGATCTTCGCGCTGCCGCTGCTGATGACGATGGAGATGTGGTCGCTCGGGTTCACCGCCGAGCGGGGGCGGCTGCTGCTGTTCCTGGTGATCAACCTCGCCGTGCTCATCCCGCTCTCGCGGATCGTGGGATTCGAGGAAACGCATGGCTGGCGGGAAGACGTCGCCGATGCCTTGACCTCCTACGGGGTGGCGATCGTCGCGTCGGCCGCGATCCTCTGGCTGCTGGCGATTGTCGGGCCGGAAACGCCGCCGGGCGAGGCGCTCGGCAAGATCGCGATCCAGGCGGTGCCGGCGAGCATCGGCGCGGCGCTCGCGCGCGGACAGTTCGGTCAGGCCGACGATGGCGAGGGGGCGGAGCAGGCAGGCGATTCGTACGCCCGCGAGCTGTTCCTGATGCTGGTGGGCGCGCTGTTCCTCGCGTTCAACCTCGCACCGACCGAGGAGATGATCCTGATCGCCTTCAAGATGACCCCGTGGCACGCGCTCGCGCTCATCGCGCTGTCGCTCGTGGTGCTCCACGGGTTCGTCTACGCGCTCGATTTCCGCGGCGAGGAGAAGCTCCCCGAAGGGATGCACGGCCTGGTCGGGCTGGTGGTGTTCACGATCGCCGGCTACGGGATCGCCGTGCTCGTCAGTCTCTATGTATTGTGGACTTTCGGCCGGACCGATGATGTAGCGCTCGGGCAGATCGCCATGATGGTCGCGGTGCTCGCCTTTCCGGCGGCGATCGGCGCCGGCACCGCGCGGTTGATCGTCTAGGAGAGCGCCGATGGCAAAACCCTCCGAGCCGGCGGCGCAGCCCCTGCCGCCGATCGCCATCGCCGCCGGCGCCGCGGGCCTCGCGCTCACCATCGGGCTCATCGGCTTTATCGGGTGGGAAGCGGTGCAGGGCGGCGGCGACCAGGTGGCGGCGGTGGTGGTCGAGGCCGGCCGCTCCCATCGAGTGCCGGGCGGCTATCTGGTCGAGTTCACCGCGCGCAACCGCACCGCGCGCAGCGCCGCCAACGTCGAGATCGAGGCCGAGCTGACGGTGCCCGGCGCGCAGCCGATCGTCAGCACCGTGGCGCTCGATTACGTCCCCGCGCGTTCGCAGCACCGCGGGGGCATCCTCCTGCCGGCAGACCCGCGGGCCGGGCGCCTCGAACTGCGCGCGCTCGGCTATATCGAGCCGTGAGCTACTCGGGGTTGGCGAACCAGGTGTGCGTTTCGCGCACCATCGAGCGCACCGGGCGCCCGTCGCGGTCGCGCGCCGGGCGATAGCGGAAGCGCGCTTCGATCAGCCGACAGGTGAGCGAGTCGATCGTCGGAGACCCGCTCGAGCGGTCGATCCGGCAGCCGCTGACCCGCCCGTCGGCGCCGACGGCGAAGATCACCCGCACCCCCGCCTCCTCGCCCTCCTCCAGCACGCCCTCGGGGAGATCGTGGAACGCCATCCGGCCCGACACGCGCCGCGGGCCCTCGACCGCCTCGCCGTCACCCGCACCGTCGCCGTCGCCGCCGGTCACAA
>JBHWTG010000140.1:0-6620 GCA_043427735.1 Tsuneonella sp.
ACGTGCGCGTAGTGGCGCGCGTCGGTCTCGTATTCGACGTGCGCGGTCGAGATGGTGATGCCACGCTCACGCTCCTCGGGCGCCTTGTCGATGTTGTTGAAGTCCACCGGCGCGCCCTGCACTTTGGTGATCGCCGAGGTCAGCGTGGTCTTGCCGTGATCGTCGTGACCGATGGTGCCGATGTTGCAGTGCGGCTTGTTCCGCTGGAATTTTTCCTTGGCCATTTTAGCTTAAAACCTCTGTCTGAAGATGAATGTCACCAAGCCTTCGGGCGGCACCCGGTGATTCAGGCGCCGCCCCCTAGACCCTAGCCCTGCCTTAGGCAAGCTTCTCCTTGACCTCCGCGGCGACGTTCGCCGGCACCTCGTCGTAGTGGGAGAACTGCATCGTGTACTGCGCGCGGCCCTGGGTGAACGAGCGCAGCTCGTTGACGTAGCCGAACATGTTGGCGAGCGGGACCAGCGCCTCGACCGCCTGCGCGTTGCCGCGGGTGTCGGTGCCCTGGATCTGGCCGCGCCGGCTGTTGATGTCGCCGATCACATCGCCGAGGTAATCCTCGGGCGTCACCACCTCGACCTTCATGATCGGCTCGAGCAGCTTGATGCCCGACTTCTGCGCCACTTCGCGCATCGCCCCGCGGCCGGCGATCTCGAACGCGATCGCGCTCGAGTCGACGTCGTGGTACGCGCCGTCATAGAGCGTCACGGTGAAGTCGATGATCGGGAAGCCGACGAGATATCCGCTCTCGGCCTGCTCGCGGAAGCCCTTCTCGATCGCCGGGATGTACTCCTTCGGGATGTTGCCGCCCTTGACCTCGTCCTGGAAGACGAAGCCCTGGCCGCGCTCGCCCGGCTCGACCTTCACCTTGACGCGGCCGAACTGGCCCGAGCCGCCCGACTGCTTCTTGTGGGTGTAGTCGACGTCGACCGGCTTGGCGAGGTATTCGCGGTAGGCCACCTGCGGCGCGCCGACGTTGGCCTCGACCTTGAACTCGCGCTTCATGCGGTCGACGATGATGTCGAGGTGGAGCTCGCCCATCCCCTTGATGATCGTCTGGCCGCTTTCGTGGTCGGTCGACACGCGGAAGGATGGGTCCTCCTGCGCGAGGCGGTTGAGCGCGATGCCCATCTTCTCCTGGTCGGCCTTGGTCTTGGGCTCGACCGACAGCTCGATCACCGGCTCGGGAAACTCCATCCGCTCGAGGATGATCGGGTGGGCCATGTCGCACAGCGTGTCGCCGGTCGTGGTGTCCTTCATCCCCGCGAGCGCGACGATGTCGCCCGCGAATGCCTCGTCGATGTCCTCGCGGTTGTTGGAATGCATCAGCAGCATGCGGCCGATCTTTTCCTTCTTGTCCTTCACGCTGTTGAGGACCTGACCCTTGGTCAGCTTGCCCGAATAGATGCGGGTGAAGGTCAATGACCCGACGAACGGATCGTTCATTATCTTGAACGCCAGGGCCGCGAAGGGCGCATCATCGCTCGAAGGGCGCTCGGCTTCCTCGTCGCTGTCGGGGAGCACCCCCTTGATCGGGGGCACGTCGAGCGGGCTCGGCATGTAGTCGACGACCGCGTCGAGCAAGGGCTGGACGCCCTTGTTCTTGAACGCCGAGCCGCACACCACGGGCACGAAGGCGCGGGCCATCGTCCCCTTGCGGATGAGCCGCTTCAGGGTCGCGACGTCGGGTTCCTCGCCTTCGAAATACTTTTCCATCACGTCGTCGTCGAGCTCGACGGCGGTCTCGATCAGCTGGTTGCGATAGTCGGCGGCCTTGTCGGCGAGATCGTCGGGGATGGCGACGTATTCGAATTCGGCGCCGAGGCTCTCGTCCTTCCAGACGATGCCGCGGTTGCTGACGAGATCCACCACGCCCTTGAGCTGGCTTTCCGCGCCGATCGGCAGGTAGAGCACCAGCGGCTTCGCGCCGAGGCGGTCGACGATCGACTGCACGCAGTAATAGAAGTCGGCACCGGTGCGATCCAGCTTATTGATGAAGCACATCCGCGGCACGCCGTACTTGTCGGCCTGGCGCCACACGGTTTCCGACTGCGGCTCCACGCCGGCAACGCCGTCGAACACCGCGACCGCGCCGTCGAGCACGCGCAAGCTGCGCTCGACTTCGATCGTGAAGTCGACGTGCCCGGGGGTGTCGATGATGTTGATCCGGTGCTTGGGGCCCTGCCCGTCCTCGGCCTGCCAGAAGGTGGTCGTGGCGGCCGAGGTGATGGTGATCCCCCGCTCCTGCTCCTGCTCCATCCAGTCCATCGTCGCGGCGCCGTCGTGAACTTCGCCGATCTTGTAGGACTTGCCGGTGTAATAGAGGATGCGCTCGGTCGTGGTGGTCTTGCCGGCATCGATGTGCGCCATGATGCCGATATTGCGGTAGCGCTCCAGCGGGTATTCGCGGGCCATAGTCTTTTGCTCCGTTCCCCTGGCGGGGTGATCCCCCGCGAAGGCGGGGGTCTCAGTGAATGTCGTACCTGCGGCATGAGACCCCCGCCTTCGCGGGGGCGCCTGCGGCGTTTACCAGCGGTAGTGCGAGAAGGCGCGGTTGGCGTCGGCCATGCGGTGCGTGTCCTCGCGCTTCTTGACCGCGTTGCCGCGGTTGTTGGCCGCGTCCATCAGCTCGCCCGAGAGGCGCGCGGCCATCGTCGTCTCGGCCCGGCCGCGCGCGGCGGTGATCAGCCAGCGGATCGCCAGCGCCTGCGCGCGCTCGGGGCGCACCTCGACCGGCACCTGGTAGGTCGCACCGCCCACGCGGCGCGAGCGCACCTCGATCTGCGGCTTGATGTTGTCGAGCGCGGAGTGGAACACCTCGATCGGGTTCGCCTTGGCGCGACTCTCGACGGTGTCGAGCGCGCCATAGACGATGCTCTCGGCGACGGACTTCTTCCCGTCGAGCATGAGGTTGTTCATGAACTTCGACAGCACCTGATCCCCGAACTTGGGGTCAGGCAGGATTTCCCGCTTCTCGGGACGACGACGACGACTCATTGGTCAATTCCTTTGTCTGACGTGAGTCCCCGCGGAGGCGGGGACCTCGTGCCGCTGGCGCTGCGCCATCCGGCCTGAGGCTCCCGCCTTCGCGGGAGCGCACGGAGAGTTATTTCGGCCGCTTCGCTCCGTACTTCGAACGGCTCTGCTTGCGGTCCTTGACCCCTTGCGTGTCGAGCACGCCGCGCAGCACGTGGTAGCGCACGCCGGGCAGGTCGCGCACGCGCCCGCCGCGGATGAGGACCACCGAGTGCTCCTGCAGGTTGTGCCCTTCGCCCGGGATGTAGCTGATGACCTCGCGCTGGTTGGTGAGGCGGACCTTGGCCACCTTGCGCAGCGCCGAGTTCGGCTTCTTCGGGGTCGTCGTGTAGACGCGGGTGCAGACGCCGCGCTTCTGCGGGTTCTGCTCCATCGCAGGGACCTTGCTCTTGGCCTTCTGCGGTTCGCGGCCCTTGCGGACCAGCTGGTTGATCGTCGGCATTAAGACGTGTCTCTCTTCACCGTGTGATGGCGCCGTCGTGGCGAGGTGAAGGAGAAAGGGCCGTTCCCTTTGTGAGTCCCCGCGGAGGCGGGGACCTCGTGCCACCGGCGCTTCGCCTGCGGCCTGAGGCTCCCGCCTTCGCGGGAGCGCACATAAGAACGAGCCTGAAACACTCCACCCGCGCCCACGGACCCCGGGTTACTTTGACGGCTGCCCGGATAACCCGGACCGGCGCCGCCAACGTTCAGCTCAATCCGACGCCCTGAGGCCCGGAAGCGCGCGCCCTTAGGGGCTATTGGGTGGGGGGTCAAGCCTCGCTACCCTTCCCACGGTCGCCTGCGGCGTCTGCCACTTCCGCAGGAGTCCGCAGCACAGCGTTACCGCCCGCGCAAGCGCGTGGTGGAGGGGTCGGTGCCCGCCGCCGCTCGGCGCGCGGAACAGCACGTTGTAGCAGGCGTTCGATTTGAACGGCGGGTCGAGATAGATGAGGTCCACGCTCGCGTCGGCGATATGCTCGCGCAACACCTCGAGATTGTCGCCGTAGTAGAGCGTGTTGGTCATCGCGCGGTTGTGGCCGGCCCAGGCTTGCGAGACAAGCCGCGCCGTGCCAGTTTCCGCAAGGGCGCGCGCACGTACCGTCGGGCCCATAACCCGAAGCGTTTCGGACGTTAGGGACAAGGCACGCGTCCACCTTTCCGACCCAACCACCACCAACGCGGACCCGGCTTGACCCGGGCCAGGGCTTTTCTCGCGGCTGTCGGGCAAAGGCAGCGACGAGTTCTATTTGCGTATTCCCGCGCCAAGTCTGCTGCTATCGCCGCTAGATGGGGGTGACGTTCGACGAAGCCAAGCGGCTCGCCACGCTCGAGGCGCGAGGGCTGGATTTCGCCGATGCCGCCACCATATGGAATGGGCCGACATTCACCCTGCCCGACGAGCGGCGCGATTATTCTGAGCGGCGGTTCGTTACGTATGGTATATTGGACGAACGGCAGGTGGTGGTCGTCTGGACATGGCGCGGCGAGGACCGCCGCGTCATATCGATGAGAAAGGCGAATGAGCGAGAGCAGGCCCGTTTCCGAAACCGCCTGGACTGATCCGGACGACGCCCCGGAATGGACCGACGCGATGTTCGACGCCGCCGAGTTCGCGATCGGCGGAAAGGTCGTGCGCGCGGCGCGCGAGCGGCCGCCGGCGATCGATGTCTCGCGGTTCGGGCCGCCGCCGCGCGGGATTTCCGGAGTGTATGCAATGGCAGGCAAGAAGACGACTTCACCCAAGGCGGCAAAATCCGCATCGAAGGTCCTCAAGGACGGCCGGACCAGTAAGGACAGCAAGACCGCTGCCGGCTCCGCGCTGAGCCAGCGGGAGAAGGCGAAGAAGAAGAAATAGCGGGCCCTCGGGCACCCCCGCGCAAACCATTTTCCTACATGCGCGCTTTCTGCAATCTCCTCGCGGGTCATGACCCGCCCGACCCGCGCCACTCCGCGACAGGCCGCCTCGGCCCTCGCGTTCGAGCCCGTCCCCCCGCCCCCCGCCGAAGATCCGCTGCTCGCGTTCGCGCCTTACCTCCACAAGCAGCCGCGGCGCAATTCGATCACACCCGATCTGCAGCGGCGGTTCGTCGCCGCGCTGGCGGCCACGGGCATCGTCAACCAGGCCGCGCGGACGATCGGCAAGAGCATGGAGGCGCTCTACAAGCTGCGCGCGCGGCCCGGTGCGGAAGGGTTCGCGGCGGCGTGGGACGAAGCGCTCGGCTGGGGCATGCAGCGGCTCGAGGATTGCGCGCTCGAGCGCGCGCTCACGAACGATTCGGGGGGCGCCAATGCGATGCTGTGCTTCGTCCTCCAGCACCGCAGCCGCTTCCGCCTCGACGAGCGCGACGTGGTCCCCGGCCATCCGCTCTACGAGCGCGTCCGCGTCGAGGTGCTGGCGAGCCTCGCCGTGGTCGGCGACAGGACCTAACTTATGATAGGTTCTGCATTTTTCCGGAACCGTCGGCCTGTGTCGGCAATTCAGTGCCCGGCAGGCGAAAAGGCTTTGGTGAGAACGATTTCATGAAACGGGTGATCTGGCTGCTGGTCGGCGCGGCGGCGCTGTTCGTGCTCTACCTGATGATCGCCGCCCCGGCAGGCCCGGGCATGTGGGCCCGCTGAGCCGCGCGCGATGTTCCTGTTCTTCTCCAACAAGCTCGGCTGCCTCGGCTCGCTGCTGATCTCGGCGGCGATCACGCTCGCGCTGCTGGTGCTGCTCGGCTGGGTGCGTCTGTGGTGACCCGCAGGGTGTGGCGGCCAGCCGATCGTGGTATCGCCACGGCCGGGGTCGCCCCCGACGCACCCGGAACCTGCGATGACCGCGCCCGCGCCCGCCTCCGCTCCCGCTCTCGCCCCCGCGGCGATCCACACCCGGCTCGACGACGGCACGCGGGTGTGCATCCGCACGATTCGCCCCGACGACGAGGACCGGATGCGCGCCGGCATCGCGCGGATGAGCGAGCGCTCGCGCTACCTCCGGTTTTTCACCGGGCTACGGGTCCCGCCCGACCGGGTGATCGACCGGCTGCTGCGGCCCGACGGGCGGCGCCACATCGCCTGGGGGGCGCTCGCCAGCGACCTGCCGGGCGAGCCGGCGGTGGGCGCGGTCCACGCCTACGCGGCGGACGATGCGGGCGAGGAATGCGCGGAGTTCTCGGTGGCGACGGTCGACGCGTTCCACGGGCGCGGGCTCGGCCGGCTGCTCACCGCGACGATCCTGCTCGACGCCGCCCGCCAGGGCTACCGCGAGTTCCAGGCCTGGACGCTGGCCGAGAACGCGGCGGCGATCGCGTTCGTCAAGGCCCTCGGCGCCGAGCTTGCCGCGTACGACGGGCCGGTGCTCGAGTATCACCTGCCGGTCGCCGGCGCGCTCGCGGCGCTGCGCGACAGCGGCGAGCCCGCCGGTCTCGCCGACGTGTTCGCGGCCTTCAACCGGTTGTGAGGAATCCCACCAGCGCCTTGACCTTCTTCTGCCGCCATTGCGGCAGCGGTGCGACCAGCCAGTAGGCGCGGCGGCCCTCATCGGGCCCCTCGAGGATTTCGAGCAGCCCTCGGCCGACCGCTTCCTCGCAAAGCAGCGCGGGCAGCATCGCCTTGCCGAGCCCGAGTTG
>JBHWTG010000141.1:0-5483 GCA_043427735.1 Tsuneonella sp.
AATGTGCCGCCGCGCGCCGACCACGACCGCGGCGCCCGCCCCGGCGAGCGCGCGCACGGTTTCGGTGCCGATGCCCGAATAGCCGCCGGTCACCACCGCGCGCTTGCCCGACAGGTCGATCCCCTCGACCACCTCGCGCGCGGTGGAGCGGTATCCGAACGGCGAACCGACGGACTGCTGCGGGCTGGGCATGGCACTCTCCTCGGGGCGCGCGGAACGGACCGCGCTTGCCGAATGTTTATCGTGCCGGAGGCTGGCGACAAGGCCTGCCCCACCATCACCATGGAGAGGTCGTATGCACAGGATGCCTCACACCGTCGCGCTGGCGCTGGCCGGCGCGGCCGCGCTCGCGGGATGCGCGACGCTTGAAGAGGAAGCGGTCGATGCCACGTCGGATACCTACTCCGCCACGCTGACCGGCGCCAACGAAGTCGGCGGCGGCGATCCCGACGGCTACGGCCGGGCGGAAATCTCGGTCAGCGACGGCTTCGGCCAGGTCTGCTGGGAGATCAAGGACGTGCGCGGGATCGACCCGCCGACCGCGGCGCACATCCACTTCGGCCGCGCCGGTACCAACGGGCCGCCGGTGTTCACCCTCGAACGCTCGAACGAAGGCCGCTGGCAGGGGTGCAAGGATGCGCGCGAGTGGACGCAGAACCGGCTGCAGGGCAACCCGCAGGACTTCTACGTCAACGTTCACAACGCCGCCTACCCCAACGGCGCGATTCGCGGGCAACTGGTGGACTAGGCAGCTGCTGCGCCTACCTGGTGAGCGCGGCGATGCGGTCCGGCCGGTCTCAGGGCCGGCCGGACCGCGCGAGTTCGAAGCGAAAGGGACCGGCTCGGTGCCTCCCGGCGCGGACGGCGGACGCCCGCGCGTCAGTCGACCCGGGTGTAGGGCACGAAGTCGCCGAGGAACACGTTGCCGGTGTACATCCCGGTCGAGGTGTCGATGGTGGTGACGATGTCCTGCCGGCACAGCTGCGAGCCGAACTGGCGCACCACCATCGCGTCCCAGTCGTCGAGGTCCTCGGCGTTGCGCGGCACGTTGACGTAGATCGTCCGCCCGCGGCCATAGACCACCGCAGTGCCGTCGATCACCCGCTGGTTCTGATACACGCGGGTGTTGATGCAGCTTTCCGGCTTGCCGGCGACGCGGCCTTCGAGGACCTTGGCGAGCTGCTGGTCGCCGCTCGGCCGTTCGCGCGCGACCGACGGGGCCGCGACCACCGCCGTCGCGGCGAGGGCGGCAAGAACCAGAGCGGGCTTCATCATGATCGGCTTCCTTGTCGTTCGCTGTCTTGTCGGCGCAGCTAGCACGAGTCGACTGAACCCCTGCTGACTTGGCTCAGGCGGTGCCGCCCACCGTCAGCCCCTCGACGAGCAAGGTCGGCTGGCCGACGCCGGCGGGCACCGATTGCCCGCCCTTGCCGCACATCCCCACGCCTTCGTCGAGCGCCATGTCGTTGCCGATGCCGGTCACCCGGGTGAGCGCGGTCGGCCCGTTGCCGATCAGCGTGGCGCCCTTGATCGGCGCGCCCAGCCTGCCGTTCTCGATGAGGTATGCTTCGGTGCACGAGAAAGTGAAGTTGCCGCTGACGATGTCGACCTGCCCGCCGCCGAACGACTTGGCGAAAATACCCCGCCTGACCCGCGCGAGCAGTTCGGCGGGATCGTCGCTCCCGCCGCGCATGAAAGTGTTGGTCATCCGCGGCATAGGCGCGTGGGCATAGCCCTGCCGGCGGCCGTTGCCGGTGGGGCGCACACCCATCAGCCGCGCGTTCATCCGGTCCTGCATGTAGCCCTTAAGCACCCCGTCCTCGATCAGCACGGTCTCCTGGGTCGGCGTTCCCTCGTCGTCGATCGACAGCGATCCGCGTCGGTCGGCGATGCTGCCGTCGTCCACAACCGTCACGCCGGGGGCGGCGACGCGGGTGCCGATGCGGCCCGAGAACGCGCTCGTGCCCTTGCGGTTGAAGTCGCCTTCGAGTCCGTGGCCGACAGCCTCGTGCAGCAGCACGCCGGGCCAGCCGGGCCCGAGCAGAACGGTCATCTCGCCCGCCGGGGCCGCGACGCTGTCGAGGTTGGCGAGCGCCTGCTTCACCGCCTCGTCCACCGCGCGGCGCCATCGCGCCTCGTCGAACAGGTCGTCGTAGAGATAGCGACCGCCGAAGCCGAAGCTGCCGGTCTCGCGCCGGCCGTTCGCTTCGGCGACGACCGAGACGTTGAGCCGCACCAGCGGGCGCACGTCGCGCGCCACGAACCCGTCGGGGCGGACGATTTCGATCGCGCTCCAGCTCCCCGCCAGGCTGGCGGTCGCCTGGACGATCCGCGGATCGCGTGCGCGGGCGGCTGCGTCGATCTCCTCGAGCAGCCTGATCTTCCGCTCGAGCGGCACGCCGTCCAATGGGCTCGCGTCGGTGTAGAGGTGCCGGTTCGAACGCGGCGGCGGCGGCGCGAGGGGGTTCTTCGCCGGATCGAGCAACCGCAAGGTCTCGCCCGCGCGCCGGATCGCCGCCGCGCTGATCTCGCTCGCATGGGCGAACCCGGTCGTCTCACCCGAGACCCCGCGCAGTCCGAAGCCGGCATCGCGCGAATAGTCGCAGGTCTTCAGCCGCCCGTCGTCGAACACGAAGCTCTCGCTGGCGACGAACTGGAGATAGAGCTCGCCGTCCTCGCAACCGGCGAGCGTCTCGGCGGCGAGGGCCTTCGCCTCCTCGGGATCGAGTTGGCCGGAGGCGTAGAGCAGCGCGTGCGGATCGGCGGTCATGCGCGTCGATATGGGCGCGCAGGGTGCCGAAGGCTAGGGGGCGGCGCCCGCGGCGATGTCGGGCAGGCGCGCGTGGTCCGCGCCGTCGGCCGGTCCGCCCGCGAGCACGAACCGCCGGTCGCAATAGCCGCAGTCGACATAGCCGTGCTCGTCGATCTCGAGCCACACGCGCGGATGGCCAAGCGCGCTCGGGGCATAGCCCGGACCGGGCCGGATCGCATCGGCCCCGTCGCAGGCGACCCGGCGGTCGGTCACGGTGGTCACTTCGGGCGGCGGGATGCTCATGGCGCCCGCCGATACCGGGATTGCCCGGCGCCTGCAACGGCCCTAGGTGCCGCGCGCATGACCACCGCCCCCGCGATCCGCATCGACAATCTCGTCAAGCGCTACGCCGGGGTCAAAGGCGAGGAGGGCAAGCTCGCGCTCAAGGGGGTCAGCTTCGAGGTGCCGCAAGGGCAGATCTTCGGCCTGCTCGGCCCCAACGGCGCCGGCAAGTCGACGATCATCAACATCCTCGCCGGGCTGGTCATGAAGACCGCCGGCAGCGCGGAGATCTGGGGCTTCGACATCGATGCCCACCCGCGCAACGCCAGGCGCTCGATCGGCATCGTCCCGCAGGAGATCGTGTTCGATCCGTTCTTCACCCCGTTCGAGGTGCTCGAGAACCAGGCCGGGTTCTACGGCGTGCCCAAGGCCGACCGGCGCTCGGCGGAGCTGCTCGAGGCGGTGCACCTCGCCGACAAGCGCGACGCCTACGCGCGCACGCTGTCGGGCGGCATGAAGCGGCGGCTGCTGGTGGCGAAGGCGATGGTCCACTCGCCGCCGATCCTCGTGCTCGACGAGCCCACCGCGGGGGTCGACGTCGAGCTGCGGCGGCAGTTGTGGGAACTCGTCACGCGTCTGAACCGCGAAGGCGTGACAGTGGTGCTCACCACGCATTACCTCGAGGAAGCCGAGCAGCTGTGCGATCGCATCGCGATCATCAACCACGGCGAGGTGATCGCCGACAAGCCGACCCGCGAGCTGGTCGGGATGATGCGCGAGAAAGTGGTCGAGATCACCGTCGACCGCGACCTCGCCGCGCCGCCGGTCCACGCGGCGTTCGTGAAGTCCGAGAAAAAGGGCGACCGGACGGTCGCCATCACCTACGACAAGGATGCTATCACCGCCGGCCAGGTGCTCGGCCTGGTGCAGGAACAGGGCTTCGTGATCGCCGACGTGACCACCCGCGAGGCAGCGCTCGAGGATGTCTTCGTCAGCCTGACCAGCGCGCGCTAGCGGGCTCGGCGGCCCCGGCCTGTCGGCGCGCCCGCATCCAACCCGCTGGAATTGCTGCCGGTCGTGCGATAAGGTGGGCGGACAGGGGAGCAAGTCGATGAAGACCGTTCTGGCGCCGTTCGTGTTCGCACTCGCGGCCTCTGCTGCTGCGGCGGAGGAAGGCACGGATTACTGGGAGGGTGACGGCTGGACCGTGTCGGCCTACGCCAGCAACTGCATCGCCAGCACGATCTCCGAGCACCGCGAGGATGGCGACTGGCTGTTCGGCGTCTACTGGGACGCCAGGGACAAATATCTCACCCTCAACTTCACCTCCAACATGGTGACCTCGCTCGAAGATGACGAGGAAGTCACTGCCGAGCTGCTCTTCACAAGCGCACACGACGCCGATGACGGCTGGGGCAGCCCCAAGTTCACGGTGAAGAAGCTGGATGATGGCAAGCCGCTGTTCGTGATGAAGGTGGCCGAAGGGAGCATCCCCGACATGATCACCGACATCAGCCGCTACGAACGGATAGGCCTGTGGAAGAACGACACGATGTTCGCCGGGGCGCACCTCGGCGGCTCGGCGGCAGCCATGGTGCAGCTGAAAAAGTGCGCGTTCGGGGTGGCGGGGCTGAACCCCAAGGACCCCTTCGCGCAGTAACCGGTCCCCTACGTTGGCGGCTCACGGACGGGAGCACGAGCGAAAGCAGGACCGCGCTAACCCAGCATCCGGTCGCCGAGGCCGGCGTCGCGCACCGACTGGACGGTCCAGTGGTGCGGCAGGATCTCTTCCAGCGGTGTCGCGCAGTGCCGGCAGCGGCTGACCGACCCGCCGTGGATGCGGCGCACGGCGGCCGGATCGACGCTGTGCCGACCGAGCGCGCACGCGAAATGCGCTATCTTCATATGCTGTACGACCCTTCCCGTCGGCGACCCCTGTCGCCTGCGGGCTAGCGCGCAGGCGGCGGGCGCGAAAGCGGGAGTCGCTCAAGCGTTCATTTATTGCTGTATGTTGATGAATCGCAGGCGCTTGCGAGGCAGCGAGCGCGCGGGCATGACGCGCGGCGATGATCCGCTCGTGGTCCCTCCCGGCGCTCGCGGCGCACGCGCTCCTCGCGGGCTGCGCCGCCACCCCGCCCGAGCCGGCAACCGGCCCAGAAATCGATTCGGTTACGCTCGATGGCCTGATCGCGTTCTCCGACCCGGCGACATGCCGCCTGTCGGAAGCCAGCGCAAAACTGATCGGGGACTTCGTGCTGAACAACCTCGACACGCTCAGCGACGACTGGATCCGGCCAGGCACGGTGCCCGCGCATCTGCGCGACCGGTTCGGCCCGATCGAGGTCATCCGCCACGACGGCTGGCTGGTGGTCCGCACCGCGGCGCGCGGAAGCCTGTGGGGTCTGCCGCTGACAGCGATTGCGCACGAGATTCCCGAGAATCTCGAGTG
>JBHWTG010000142.1:0-2768 GCA_043427735.1 Tsuneonella sp.
GATCTCTCGGGCAGCACCACCGGCAGCACCCCGAGCGCGCGCATCCGGGCGATCGTGGGCGCGGGATCGGGCAGCGCGAGCAGCGCCTGCAGCTCCCACCCGACCCGCTCGCGGCTGAGGCCCCAGAGGCTCGGCGCGAGCTCGGCGCAGGCGGACTCCGCCTCGTCGTCGAGCGCGGAGCCGAAGCGCGCCTGGAAGCGGAAGTAGCGCAGGATGCGCAAGTGGTCCTCGCGGATCCGCTGGCGCGCGTCGCCGATGAACCGCACGCGTCGCGCGGCCAGATCGCGCAGACCCCCGAAATAGTCGAACAGCTCGCGCGTCGCGGGGTCGGCGTAGAGCGCGTTGATCGTGAAATCGCGCCGGGCGGCGTCGTCGCGCCAGTCGCCCGCGAAGGCAACCGTCGCCCGGCGCCCGTCGGTCGAGACGTCCTTGCGCAAGGTGGTGATTTCGACCGCGCCGCCGGCGAGGATCGCGGTGACCGTGCCGTGGGCGATCCCGGTCGGCACCGTGCGGATGCCCGCCGCGGCGAGCCGGTCGACGACTTCGGCGGGGGGAAGCGGGGTGGCCGCGTCGATGTCGCGCACCGCGAGCCCCAGCAGGGTGTCGCGCACCGCCCCGCCGACCCAGCGCGCGTTGCCCGGGCCGAGCGCTTCGACAAGGCCCGCGAGGTCGGGCCGACGGGTCCACTCGGCGGCAGGCAGCTCAGCCATCGAACAGCTCGGCCAGCGCGACCCGCCGCGAGAGGTTGCCGATGATCGCCGCGGTGATCCCCCAGATACGGTGGCCCTGCCAGACGATCTCGAAATAGCTGCGCGGCGCGCCCTCCCACTCCACGGTGCGCGGCACGCGGTTGGCGGGGTCGAGCAGGAAGGCGAGCGGCGGCTCGAACCAGCTCGCGACCTCGGCCGGGTTGGGGACCAGCGGCAGGTCGGGCGGGACGACGCCCAGCACCGGCGTCACGTCGAACCCGGTGCGGGTGCGAAACGGGTCCGAAGTGCCGATCACCTGCACGTCGCGCGGGTGGATGCCAAGCTCCTCGTGCGCCTCGCGCAAGGCGGCGGCGACCGCGTCCTCGCCCGGGTCGAGCCGCCCGCCGGGGAATGCCGCCTGCCCGGCGTGCCGGCGCATCGTCTCGGGCCGGTGAGTGAGCAGCACGCCGGGCCCGCCCGCATGCTCCGAACGGTCCGTGACCGCGATCAGCACGGCCGCGGCGTGCAGGTCCCGCGGCGGCGCCATCGCGTCCTCGAGCAGCTCGACCTCGCGCGCGTGGCCGGCTTCGAACACGCGCGCGAGACGGCCGAACAGCGAGTTCATGCCGGAACCAGCGAGAAGCGCGCGCCCTGGCTGCCGACGTGCCAGTCCCCGTCCGCCAGCAGTGCGAGCTGCTCGTAGGTCGAGCGGTTGAGCCGCGCCTCGCACCCGCGCCGCACCCCGAGATAGAGCGCGGGCGTTTCGGGGTCGCCGCGCGCGACCAGCGGGTGCTCGGGCCCGGCGATGACGATCTCGTCGGTGTTGACCCGGAACGCCAGCGCGCCGTCCTTCGCGGCGACATCGGTGGCGAGGAACGCCGCATCCTCGACCTCGACCGCCAGCTTCTGCGCGGGCGTCACCAGCCAGTGCCCGGCCTCGTCGCGCACCAGCAGCGAGGCGAACGCGCGCACCATCGCCGGGCGGGTGATCGGGCTCCCTTCGTGCGTCCAGACGCCGTCGGCGCGGATCGCCATGCGGCTGTCGCCGGTGGCCGCGGGGGACCACTGCTCGACCGGCGGCAGGCGGCGCGCCGCGACCGCATCGGCAAGCTCGGGGAGCGAAAGTCCGGCGATCTCGGGCGGCGGCTCGTAGGGCATCGGCGGGGCGATGCCAGATGCGCGTCAGTTCGCCAAGCCGGGTCCCGGCCACGGCCCGAGCATGCCTTCGGGCGGAAGAAGCGCGACGGTTTCGCAGCGCACGAGCAGCCGGGCCGGGTCCCACGGGCCGGGGCAGCGCCAGCCCGCGGGCGCCTGGCGGAAACCGAACCGGCCATAGTAGGGCGCATCGCCGATCAGCACTTGCGGCAGGGCGGAAGCTCCCTCGCGCACGCCGCTCTCGAGCGCGGCCAGCGCCGCCGCCATCAGCGCCGTGCCGTAGCCTTCGCCCTGGTGCGCGGGATGAACCGCGACCGGTCCGACCATCAGCAGCGGATGCGCGCGGGCTTGCGCATCGGTCAGCGCGGCGGGCGAGATCTGGATCGCGCCGACCAGCCAGTCCTCGTCGTCGAGCGCGGCGTAGCTCAGCGCGGGGAGCGGCTGAGTGCCCTGGCGGATCAGATACGACGTGCGCGCCTTGCGGGTCGGCTCGAACGCCGCGTCGAGCAGCACCTCGAGGTCGCGCGGCTCGACCGCGGCAAGGGGCACGATGGTCGCCATGGGCGCGCGGCCCTACGGGCGCGCCCGCGTCATGTCGAGCGGCTATCTGCCGGGCCGCAGCTCGAGCAGTCGCCCGCCCGCCTTGTCCTCGAGCAGCCAAAGCGCGCCGTCGGGCCCCTCGACGATCGCGCGGATGCGCTTGTCCATCGGATGGCGCGCGAGCTCGCGCGCGCGCTCGCCCTCGAGGCCTACCCGCACGATCCCGCCCGGCTTCATCGCGGCGATCAGCGCCTGCCCTTTCCATTCGGGCCACAGCTTGCCCGAGTAGAAGATGAAGTCGCCCGGAGCGATCACCGGGGTCCAGGCCAGCGCGGGGGCGGCGAACTCGGGACGGGCGGAGTGCGGCGGGATGTCCTCCACAAA
>JBHWTG010000143.1:0-7254 GCA_043427735.1 Tsuneonella sp.
AGTGCTCGCCGCCCACGGCGGCGCGGTAGCGCTGGTTGCGGGCGACGAGGCGCTCGCCAAGCTGACCTTCGCAGAGGATTTCCGGGCCGAGCTGCCAATGGTGCGGATCGGCACCGGGTTCGATGTTCACCGGCTCGCCGCGGGCGAGGAGCTGTGGCTGTGCGGCGTCAGGATCGAGCATCCCCTCGGCCTCGCCGGGCATAGCGACGCCGACGTCGGCGTCCATGCGCTGGTCGACGCGTTGCTCGGCGCGGTGGGCGCGGGCGACATCGGCCAGCATTTCCCGCCGAGTGACCCGCAGTGGAAAGGTGCGCCCTCCGCGCGCTTTCTGGCGCACGCGGTCGAGCTCGTCGCCGGGGCCGGTTACCACGTCGGCAACCTCGACGTCACGCTGATCTGCGAGGCGCCGCGGATCGGCTCTTACCGCGAGGCGATGCGCGCGCGGCTCGCCGAGCTTGCCGGGATCGATGCAGCCGCGGTAAATGTGAAGGCCACTACCACCGAGGGGCTCGGCTTCGCCGGCCGCGGCGAGGGCATCGCCGCGCAGGCTGTCGCCACGATCATCCGCAACGCATGAGGGTTCCCGTGAAACGCTTCTCTCCGATCGCTCTCGCCGCCGCCGCGGCGCTCGTGCCCGCCCAGGTCCAGGCGCAAGCCGCCAAGCCCTGCGTCACAGAGCGCGAGGTCGCGCAGATGGCGATCTACGCGGTCCCCTCGCTGGTCGACGGGGTGCGCGGCAAGTGCGGCGCGCGGCTGGCGAAGACTGGCTTCCTCGCCACCAAAGGCACCGATTTCGCGGCCAAGTACGCCGCGCTCGGGAACGAGACCTGGCCGACCGCGAAGTCCGGCATCCTCAAGTTCGTCGGCGCGCCCAAGGCCGGCGCGGCGAAGGCGAGCGACCCGCTGGCGATGTTCGCCTCGCTGCCCGACGAATCGGTGCGCCCGCTGGTCGATGCGATGATCGCGCAGGAATTCGGCAAGTCGATCAAGCCCGAGCAGTGCGGCAACGTCGAGCGCGGGATGCAGCTCGCCTCGGTGATGAACCCGCGCGACAGCGCGGCGCTGATCGCGTTCGTGATGGCGATGACCAAACCCAAAAACCCGCCGATCTGCCCCGCCCCCGCGCAATGACCGACGCCCTGCTGCCTGCCGAGATCGTCGATCTGGCCCGCCGGGTGATCGAGGAGAACGCGCAGGCCGGACGGCGGATCGCGCTCGCCGAGAGCTGCACCGGCGGCCTGGTGGCGGCCGCCCTGACCGAGATTCCCGGATCGTCCGCGGTGCTCGACCGCGGCTTCGTCACTTATTCGAACGCCGCCAAGCAGGAACAGCTCTCGGTCTCGAGCGAAATCATCGAGACCTTCGGCGCGGTGTCGATCGCCTGCGTCTGGGCGATGGCGCAGGGCGCGCTGAGACACAGCGCGGCCGACGTGGCGGTGGCGATCAGCGGCGTTGCCGGGCCCGAAGGGGGCACGCCGAACAAGCCGGTCGGCACCGTCGTGTTTGCGCGCGCGATGCGGGGGGGCGGCGGCGAGCCGGAGAGCGAGATGCGACTGTTCGAGGGGGCCAGCCGCGCCGAGGTGCGGCGTCAGGCGACGCTGGCGGCGCTCGAGCTGCTGCTGCCGTAAAGCTGGTGCGCGCGCGTTTCGAACGCCGCCACCATCTTGCGAAACGCGCGATCGAAGTACTGGCCCGCCAGCGCCTCGAACACCGCGCTGCGAAAGGTGAAATCGACGCAGAAATCGACCTCGCACCCCCCGTCCGCCCGCGGGCGGAACAGCCAGCGGTTGTCGAGATCCTTCATCGGTCCGTCGAGATAGAACACCTCGAGCCGGTGCGGCCGGTCCTTCTCCACCCGCGAGGTGAACTTCTCGCGCAAGTGCTTGAAGCCCACCAGCATGTCGGCGACCATCTCGGTCTCGTTGTCGGATTTCACCCGGGTGGCGATCACCCAGGGAAGGAATTCCTGGTAGCGGCCCACGTCGGCGACGAGATCGAACATCTGCTCGGCCGAATACGGCAGCACCTGGACGTCGTGGATACCCGGCATCAACCGTCCACCATCACCGCGCCAGCTTCGCCTCGCGCGCGGCGCGCATCGCCGCAAAATCGTCGCCCGCGTGGTAGCTCGAGCGGGTCAACGGGCTCGCCGCGACCTGCAGGAAGCCTTTCGCGCGCGCGATCGCGCCGTAGGCCCCGAACGCCTTGGGGACGACGAACTCCTCGACCTTCGCGTGGCGCGGAGTCGGCTGGAGATACTGGCCCATGGTGATGAAATCGACGTCGGCGCTGCGCATGTCGTCCATCACCTGGTGGACCTCGAGCCGCGCCTCACCGAGGCCGAGCATGATCCCGGACTTGGTGAAAATCAGCGGGTCGTGCGCCTTAACCTCCTCGAGCAGGCGCAGCGAGGCGTAATAGCGCGCACCCGGGCGGATCGTCGGATAGAGCCGCGGCACGGTCTCGAGGTTGTGGTTATAGACATCGGGTCTCGCGGCGCAGATCGCCTCGACCGCAGGGCGCATTTTGTTTCGGAAATCGGGCGTGAGGATTTCGATCGTGGTGCCGGGCGTCTCGCGCCGCAGCGCTTCGATCACCTTGACGAACTGCCCCGCGCCGCCGTCGGGCAGGTCGTCGCGATCGACGCTGGTGACGACGATATGCTGCAGGCCCAGTTTCGCCGCCGCGGCCGCGACATGCTCGGGCTCGAGCGGATCGACCGCCCGGGGCATCCCGGTCTTCACGTTGCAGAAAGCGCACGCGCGGGTGCACACCTCGCCGAGGATCATCACCGTGGCGTGCTTCCTGGTCCAGCACTCGCCGATGTTCGGACACGCCGCCTCCTCGCACACCGTGTTGAGCGACAGGTCGCGCATCAGCTGGCGAGTCTCGTGATACCCCTTGCTGACCGGAGCCTTGACGCGGATCCAGTCGGGCTTGCGGGCGCGCGGGGCGCGGGTTTCGGGGCGGGTCTCGGGGGTCGGTACGCTGGCCATGTGCGGGCGCATCTAAGCGCCTTGCGCCCCCTTGCCAATGGCGATAGCAGCCCTCGCGCATGGATGCCTCGGTCGCTCTAGCCACCTTCACCTCGCCGGTCATCCTGTTCTTCATCCTCGGTCTGATCGCCGCCTTCGCAAGGTCCGAGCTCGCCATTCCCGAAGCCATCGCCAAGGCGATGTCGCTCTACCTGATGGCGGCGATCGGCCTCAAAGGCGGCGTGGCGGTGGCCGAATCCGGCGTCGATTCCCAGGTCGCCGCGGCGCTCTCCCTCGGCATCTTCGCCAGCCTGACGATCCCGCTGATCGCGTTCTGGGCCCTGCGCGCGTTCGCCCGGCTCGACCGCGTGAACGCCGGCGCGGTCGCCGCGCACTACGGCTCGGTCAGCGTGGTGACGTTCGTAACCGCCAGCGAGGTGCTCTCGGGCACGCTGCTCGCTCCGGCGGGGTTCATGGTGGCGGTGCTCGCGGTGATGGAGACGCCGGCGATCCTCACCGGGCTCCTGCTCGCTCGCGGCGCGCTCGGGCAAAGCGGCGCTCCGCGGGGCGAGATGGCGCGGGAGGTGTTCCTCAACGCCTCGGTCGTGCTGCTGCTCGGCAGCTTCGCGATCGGCGCGGTCGCCGGCCCGGCGGGGTTCGAGGACGTGCGTCCGTTGTTCGACAGCGGTTTCAAGGGGGTGCTGTGCCTGTTCCTGCTCGACATGGGGCTGATCGCCGCCCGCCGGCTGATGGACGCCCGCGCGCTCAACCTGCGGCTGGTGCTGCTGGCGATCGTCTTTCCGCTGGTCAACGGCACGCTGGGCACGCTCGCCGGGCACGCGATCGGGCTCGACCCGGGCTCGGTCGCGGTGTTCGGGGTGCTGTGCGCCAGCGCCAGCTACATCGCGGTCCCCGCGGCGATGCGCCTCGCCCTGCCCGAGGCGGACCCGGGCGTCTATCTGACGATGTCGCTGTCGATCACCTTCCCCTTCAACATCCTGCTGGGCATCGGCCTGTTCGCCGCGCTCGCGCAGGCGCTGGCCGGAGCGTGACGCCATGATCGAGACCGTCATCCGCAAACGCATCGAGGTGCTCGCCGACCAGCCGCTGGCGCGGAGGGTCACCGAGGCGATCGACGCGGTCGGGATCAGCGGGTGGACGATCCTCCCGGTGACCGCCGGCAGCGGGCGCGACGGACGCTGGCGCGAGGAACGGGTGACGGGCTCGGACAAAGTGCTGGTGCTCACGGTCGCGTCGACGGAGAAAGCAGCGGCGCTCGCCGAGCGGCTCGCGCCGATCCTGTCGTCGCACGGCCTGCTGCTGACCATGTGGGACGTCGAAGTCATTCGCGGGGAGCGCTTCTGAGATGCCCGAGTTCGCCACCCTGATCGAGGGATACCGCCGGTTCCGATCGCAGACCTACCCGGCGCAGAAGGCGCGCTTCGATCGCCTGACGCACGAAGGGCAACACCCCAAGCTGATGATTATCGCCTGCTCGGACAGCCGGGTCGATCCGGCGCAGATCTTCGACGTCGATCCCGGGGAGATCTTCGTGGTGCGCAACGTCGCCGCGCTGGTCCCGCCGTTCGAGACAACCCCGGGCCTTCACGGGGTCTCCGCCGCGCTCGAGTTCGCGGTCCAGTTCCTCGAGGTCAAGCAGATCGTCGTCATGGGCCACGGCCGCTGCGGGGGCTGCCAGGCGGCGCTGTCGCAGTCGATGCGCGGGCGCGAACCCGGCCGCGGCGGGTTCATCGCCGACTGGATCGACCTGTTGAGCGACGCGCGCCAGGCCGTCGTGGCCGAGCACGGCAGCGAGGGGCGCGAGGCCGAGCGGGCGATGGAGCAGGCCGGGGTCCGGGTCAGCCTGGCAAACCTGCGCACCTTCCCGTGCGTCGCCGAGCGCGAGCGGCGCGGCCTGCTCAAGCTGCGCGGCGCGGTGTTCGCGATCTCCGACGGCGTGCTGCACGTGCTCGACGACAAGGCCGGCGAGTTCGCGCCGGTTGTGTAACCGCCGCGCGCGGTCCAAGGGGCGCGGCATGGACACCGAAGACCTCAAGAACATCGCCCTGCTGATCGACGCGGACAACATCCAGCCCGCCGCGATCGATCCGGTGCTGACCGTCATGGCCGAGCTCGGCCAGGTCAATATCCGCCGCGCCTACGGCAACTTTGCCAAGGGCACGCTGGCCAAGTGGGACACGATCACCAACAAGTATGGCATCCGCCCGCACCAGCAGTTCGACGTCTCCAAGGGCAAGAACGCGACCGACATGGCGATGACGATCGACGCCATCGACCTGCTCTACCAGGGCAAGGTCGACGGGTTCGGGATCATGAGCAGCGACAGCGATTTCACCCCGCTGGTCACCCGGCTGCGGCAGGACGGGATCGTCGTGTACGGCTTCGGCAGCGCGCGCACGCCGCAGTCGTTCCGTTCGGCGTGTACCCGGTTCATCGATGTCGATCAGCTGATCAAGACCGCCGCTACCGAGGGCCAGGCCACCCCCGATTCGGCGAAGTCGGTGGCCGAGGATCCCGAGCTGCTCGAGCTGATCGGCGCGGCGTACAAGGAGGCCAAGCGCGACGATGCGGGCTTCGCGCGGCTGCAGCAGGTTGGGCAGATCGCCGGCAACCGCTCGAGCTTCGATGTGCGCAACTACGGCTTCAAGAGCCTGACCGAGCTGTTCCGTAGCCTCGGCAATTTCAAGGTCGAGCGGCGCGACGACGGCCAGCTGTGGGTCAAGCGGTTACGCTGACGCGAAAAGGGCGCGGGCCCGCGAGCCCGCGCCCTGATTTTCGGCCCCCGCTGCGTCAGGCGCCGGGCTGGGCCGCCTGCGCGGCGTACAGCGCCCAGAGCTGCGCGATCGCCTGGCGCGCGCCTTCGACCTTGGCGAAGGTCGCCTGCGCTTCGGCGGTCTTGCCCTGATCGAGCTGCGCGATGCCGAGCCGGGTCATCACCCGCGGCGCATCGACCCCGGGCTTGGCCAGCGCCAGCTTGTAGAACTCCTCGGCCTTGGCCGGCTGGTTGTAGCTGAGGAACGCGTCGCCTGCGGCGCTCAGGGTGACCACGGTGGCACTCGGCAGGCGCGCGTCGCGCTCGAGCCGCGGCAGGTCGGCCTGGTCGGCGCTCAGCCGGGCGTTGGCGACCGTCCGCGCCTCGTTGACGAACACGTCGTTCGACTTGAGCTTGCCGGCCGCGATCCCTTCCGCGATCGCGCGCTGCGCCTCGCCCGGCAGGCGACGGGCGTCGATCGCGCCGATGTAGTCGACATAGTCGCGCTCGCTGCGCAGCGCCTTGGCCCGCGCGCCCAGGCGCAACAGGTCGAGCAGCTCGTGCCCGTCGTAGTTGCGGAAGTTGCGCTGGATCGCGATCGCGTCGCCCCAGCTGTTGGTCGACGGGTGATACTGGGCGTACATCCCCGCGTATTTCAGGGCCTGCGCTTCCATCTGCCCCTGATAGGCCTGGGCCAGCGCGCGCTTCAGCCACGCCTCGGGCACGGGCTGGCCGGCGGCGACCTTGCGCGCGATCGCCTTGTCGATCGCGTCGAGGCCCTGTCCGACCTGGTTCTCGGCGAAGTAGGTCTCGGCGATGACCAGATCGGCGTCGCCGGTGTAGCCCGCCGCGACCGCCTGCTGCGCCCGCGCGCGCGCGGCCGCCCAGTCCTTCGCGTTATAGGCGAGCTGGGCCGCGGCGAACGTGTTGCGCGCCAGGTCGGCCGAAGGGGTCCGGCCGCTGTCGAGCATCAGGTCGAGGCCCTGGCGCTGCAGGGCAACATCGCTGGTCTTTGCGCCGACGTTGAACACCACCTGGCCGACCGCGAACTTCTCGTCCGGGCTTTGCGCCGCCGCGATCAGCGCGGGCAGCTGCGGCTTAACCGCCGCGAGGTCGCCACCGGCGTTGAGCGCGGTCGCCAGCGGCTGATAAACCGCCACGAAAGCCTTCGAATACTGGGCCTTGGGCGCGGCCTGCTCCTTCGACTTCTTCTGCGCATAGGCGGGCGAGGCGATGGTCAGGCCGGCGGCGCCGGTGGCCGCCAGCGCGGCGGCGAAAGCGAGCCGCGAGGCGGCACTGCGAAACGTGGGCATCGAGTGGGTCTCCCATGAGTGGACGGCCCCGGTCAGGGGCCTGCTGCCTGGCACGGCGGCGCTACTGGCGGTTCGTGTCGGACATTGCAATTCGAACTATCGGCCGGGCCGTGAACGCGCTTTGAACGGGTGGGCCGGACAGGCGCCCGGCCATTGCCTTCGGGCGGCGCCAATCTTATGTGGAAAGCGGGCC
>JBHWTG010000144.1:0-2705 GCA_043427735.1 Tsuneonella sp.
ACGTTGGTGCTGCACGATCTCGCGCTGGCGATGAACCACGCCGACCGCGCGGTCGTCCTCGATCGCGGCACCATCGCGTCCGAGGGCGCGCCGGTCGAGGCGCTGTCGGCCGGGGTCATCGAGCAGGTCTGGCGGGTGCCCGCGCGTTGGCTCGGCGAGCCGGGCGCGCGGGCGCTGGTGGCGGGCTAGTCGCCCGATCCCCCGTCGTCCACCGGCTCGCCCGCGCCGGTAAGGCCGCGCGCCTCGAGCATCGCGCGCACGTCGGGCTCGCGGCCGGCGAAGTTCCGGTACATCTCGAAGTAGTCCATCGTTCCCCCGCGGCTGAGCACGGTCTTGCGGAAATGCTCGCCGTTGGCGCGGGTCAGCCCGCCGTTCTCGCGGAACCACCGGCGGCTGTCACGGTCGAGCATCTCGGTCCACAGATAGCTGTAGTAGCCAGCCGAGTACCCCGCCGGATCGGAGAAGATGTGGCGGAAGTAGCTCGTGCGGTAGCGGGGCGGGACAAGATCGGCCATCAGCCCGATCTCGGCGAGCGCGCGGTTCTCGAACGCGTTGACTTCCGCCGGGGTGTCGATCGCCGCCGCCTCGGCCGGGCTCAGCGCGTGCCACTTCATGTCGAGCAGCGCCGCCAGGACCACTTCGCCGAAGCCGTAGCCCTGGTCGAACTTGGCGGCCGCCTGCAGTTTGTCGATCAGCGCCTGCGGGATCGGCGCGCCGGTCTTGTGGTGCCTCGCGTAGTTCCTGAGGATGACCGGATCGCTCGCCCACATCTCGTGCACCTGGCTCGGATACTCGACGAAATCGCGCGCGGTCGCGGTGCCCGACAGCGAGGCGTAGTCCTGATCGGCGAAGAACCCGTGCAACGCGTGCCCGAACTCGTGGAACATCGTCTCGACATTGTCGAAGCTGACGAGCTGCGGCTGACCCTCGGGCGCCTTGGGGATGTTGAGCACGTTGTAGATCACCGGCCTAGTGCCGTCGCGGCGCGACTGCTCGACGTAGTTGCTCATCCACGCGCCGCCGCGCTTGTTGTCGCGCTGGAAGGGGTCGAAGTAGAACAGGCCGAGCTGGCTGCCGTCCTTGTCGAACACGTCGTAGACCCACACGTCGGGGTGATAGACCGGGATGTCGGCGCGCGGCTTGAAGCTCAATCCGTAGAGCTTCTCGGCCATGAAGAACACACCGTCCTCGAGCGTGCGGCGCACCTCGAAGTAGGGCTTGACCGCCTCTTCATCGAGCGCCAACCGCTTGGCCTTGAGTTGGTTGGCGTAGAGCTGCCAGTCCCACGGGCGGACGGTGAAGTCGCCCCCGGCGGCCGCGATCTCGGCGTTGAGCGCGGCCGCATCGGCGCGCTGGGTGGCGGCGAGCGCGGGGACCATCTGCTGCATGAAATCGAGCGCGGTCCTCGGCGTTTTCGCCATCCGGTCCCACATCTGGTAAGTCGCCCAGTCGGGGTTGCCGAACAGCGCCGCCTTGCGTGCGCGCAGGCCGGCGATTTCCGCCACCAGCGCGCGGGTGTCGTTGGCATCGCCGCGCTCGGCCCGGTTCCAGCTCTTCTCGAACAGCGCCTGGCGCGTCGCGCGGTCGGTCAGCGAGGCGAGGGCCGGCTGCTGCGTGGTGTTCTGCAGCGCGAGCGCGTAGCTGCCGGGGGCCCCGCGCTCGGTGGCGGCCTTGGCGGCGGCGTCGATCTCGGCCTGCGAGAGGCCCGCGAGCTTCGCCTTGTCGGACACCACCAGCGCCTCGGCCCTGGTGGCCTGAGTCAGCCGCTGGCCGAACTCGGTGGTGGCGGCCGAGAGCCGCGCGTTGATCGCCTTGACCTCGTCCTTCTGCTGGGCGGTCAGCAGGGCCCCGGCGTGGACCATCCGCTCGTAAGTGTCCTCGAGGAGCTTGGCGTCCTCGGCGGTCATGTTCATCGCGGCGCGGTTATCGTAGACGGCCTTGACACGCTTGAAGAGACCGGGGTCGAGGTCGATCGCGTCGTTGTGCGCGGTGAGCTTCGGGCTCATTTCGGCGTCGATCGCATCGAGCGTGGGGTTGGTGTTCGCCCCGGTGAGCGACGAGAACACCGCCTGCACCCGGTCGAGCATCTTGCCCGACTGCTCGAGCGCGACGATGGTGTTCTCGAACGTCGGCTTCGCGCGGTTGCTCACGATCGCGCGGACTTCGGCCTGCTGGATCGCCATGCCCTGCTCGAGCGCGGGCTTGAAATCGGCGTCGGAAATCGCCCGGAAATCGGGCGCGTGAAGGTGCAGCGTCGAAGGCTGGGCGAAATAGCCGCTGGCCTGCGGCATCTGCGGCTCACCGCTCATGGTCGTGCATCCGGCAAGCATGGTGCCCGCCAGCGCGGCGGCGAGAAAGAAACGGGTGGTCATCGAAAAGGCGTCCCCTGGTTTCGGCCGCGCACGTTCGGCGGGCTCGTCAACGCCTACGCTTGAGGCGATGAATGGTTGCCGGCGCAAGCCCGGCCGACGACGCCGGTCGAGGCGGGTCAGCCGTTCGCCGGTTCGAGCGGCCATTCCGCGAGCGGCTGGTAGACCGATCCGCCGCTCCCGAGCCGGCTCTCGCAGAGCATGAAGCTCTCGACCGGCCACTCGGGCGCCGCGAGCGCGCCGTGCCGTGCGAGCCATTCGCCCGCGCCCGCCGCGCCGCTGCCGAGCCGGGCGAGGGTGATGTGGGCGACGAACTTGCGCGGCTCGCCCAGGACA
>JBHWTG010000145.1:0-3486 GCA_043427735.1 Tsuneonella sp.
GTTGTGGAGCGGGTCGTCGGGGCGGGCTTGCTCGGATTGGGGATCGCCGGGCGCCATCGCGGCCATCTGTCGCGCCTCGCGTCGGGCCTCGCCGATTTGGGCGCGGTAGTCGCCGAACATTCCGGCGAGCGCGGCGCGCGAGGGCTGGCCGGCAAGCGCGGGGGGCGAGGTATCGAACCGGGCAAGCTGCGCGGTCAGCCAGCCGCGCGGGTCGGAGGGCGGCACTTCTCCCGGTCGCGCGCCCAGCCCGAAACGGTTCAATGCGATCGTGGCTTCGCCCGCCATCGCCCAGCCTTTCGTTGCGGCGGGCGGATGATACCGCATCGGGACCGGATGAGGTGTCGCAAATTGTATCGGTTGGTCGCCCGGCGCCTCACCCCACCACGCCGGCCGCCGCGAGCACCGCCAGCGTCAGCACGTCCGGCGCGAGCGCGGTCATTGGGGCGATCTGGACCGGCTTTTCCATGCCGACCATCATCGGCCCGATGGTGCTCGCCCCGGCGAGCTCGCGCAGCAGCTTGGCGGAAAGGTTGGCCGACTGCAGCCCCGGCATGATCAGCACGTTGGCGGGCGCGGACAGCCGCTGGAAGGGGTAGAGCTCCATCACCTTGGGATTGAGCGCGGCGTCGGGCGCCATCTCCCCCTCGTACTCGAACCCCGGCTGCTCGGCGTCGAGAATCGCCACCGCCTCGCGGATGTTCCCGAGCCACTGGCCGGGCGGGTTGCCGAAGGTCGAATAGCTGAGGAAGGCGACCCGGGGCTCGTGCCCAAGGCGCCGCGCGACCGCGGCGGTTTCCTTGGCGATGTGGGCGAGCTCGACCGCGGAGGGCCGCTCGTTGATCGTCGTGTCGGCGAGGAACACGGTGTAGGTCTTGCCGATCAGGAGGTGCACGCCGAACGGCACCGCGCCAGCCTTGGCATCGAGCACCAGCCCGACCTCGCGCGCGGTTTGCGCGAACGTGCGGGTGAGGCCCGAGATCATCGCGTCCGCATGGCCCAGCGCGACCAGCAGCGCGGCGAACACGTTGCGCTCCTGATTGACCAGCCGGCGCACGTCGCGCTCGGTCCGCCCGCGGCGGTGGAGACGCTGGTAGAGATAGTCCACCATCTGCGGCACCAGGGCGCTGTCGGCCGAGTTCTGAATCTCGAAGCTGCCCGGGTCGCTCGCGCCGAGCATGTGCAGCTTGTCGACCACAGCCTTGGTCCGCCCGACGAGGATCGGCGTGCCGTAGCCGAAATCGCGGAACTGTATCGCCGCGCGCAGCACGACGTCCTCTTCGGCTTCGGCGAATACCACCCGCTTGGGATTGGCCTTGGCGTCCTCGTAGACCCGCGTGAGCACCGACGTGGTGGGATTGAGCCGCGCCTTGAGGCTCTGGCGATAGGCCGCCATGTCGGCGATCGGCGCCTTGGCGACGCCGGTGTCCATCGCCGCCTGGGCCACCGCGCTGGAGACCACCTCGATCAGCCGCGGGTCGAACGGCGCGGGGATGATGTAGTCGGTGCCGAACTTGTGATTGATGCCGTACGCCGCGGCCACTTCGTCGGGCACCCGCTCCCGCGCCAGCGAAGCGATCGCCTCGGCGGCAGCCATCTTCATCTCCTCGTTGATCGCGGTCGCTTGCACGTCGAGCGCGCCGCGGAAGATGAACGGGAAGCCCAGCACGTTGTTCACCTGGTTGGGATAGTCCGAGCGGCCGGTGGCGATGATGGCATCGGGCCGCACGCGCCGGGCGTCCTCGGGCCGGATTTCGGGATCGGGATTGGCCATCGCGAAGATGATCGGCTGCGGCGCCATCTTCTCCACCCATTCGGGTTTCAGCGCATCCTTGGCCGAGAGGCCGAGGAACACGTCGGCCCCCACGAGCGCTTCCTGCAAGGACCGCGCCTCGGTGACGGTGGCGTGCGCGCTCTTCCACTGGTCGACGCCCTCGCGCCCCGGGTAGATCGGGCCCGAACGGTCGCACACGATCACCTGGTCGCTCGGCACGCCCAGCGCCTTGATCAGCGCGGTGCAGGCGAGCGCGCTGGCGCCCGCGCCGTTCACCACCATGCGCACGTCCTTGAGCGATCGGCCGGTCAGGTGGCAGGCGTTGATCAGGCCGGCAGCGGCGATGATCGCGGTCCCGTGCTGGTCATCGTGCATAACCGGGATGTTCATGCGCTCGCGCAGCGCCTGCTCGATCACGAAGCATTCGGGCGCGGCGATGTCTTCCAGGTTGATGCCGCCGAAGGTCGGCTCCATCAGCGCCACCGCCTCGATGAACTTGTCCGGGTCCTCGGTGTCGAGCTCGATGTCGATCGAGTCGACGTCGGCGAAGCGCTTGAACAGCACCGCCTTGCCTTCCATCACCGGCTTCGAGGCGAGCGCGCCGAGGTTGCCCAAGCCGAGGATCGCGGTGCCGTTGGAGATCACCGCGACGAGGTTCGCGCGGGCGGTGTAGCGCGCCGCGTTGGCCGGATCGGCGGCGATCGCCTCGACCGGGGCGGCGACGCCGGGGGAATAGGCGAGCGAGAGGTCGCGCTGAGTCGCCATCGGCTTCGACGCGACGATCTCGATCTTACCCGGGCGGATCGTCTCGTGGTAGAACAGCGCCTCGCGCGCGGTGAAGGCGGTGGGCTTCTCGTCGGCCAATGGGGCCCCCTTTGCTCGTCTTGCGTCCCGCGCCGGGCCCTAACGAAGATTCCGTAAGGGCAACAGGGGAAAGCGCCGCCCCGCGCCGTTGGCGAATCGGCGGAGCCGCCGCTACTTCCCTGCGCGTGGCGGGCGGCGCAACTCCGATGATGGCGCAATACCTGGCGCTCAAGCGCCAGGCCGAAGGCTGCCTGCTGTTCTATCGGATGGGCGACTTCTTCGAGCTGTTCTTCGACGACGCGAAGATCGCTGCGCAGATCCTCGATATCGCGCTGACCAGCCGGGGCGAGCACGGCGGCGAGCCGATCCCGATGTGCGGCGTGCCCGTCCATTCGGCGGAAAGCTACCTCGCGCGGTTGATCAAGGCGGGGCAGCGGGTGGCGATCGCCGAGCAGACCGAAAGCCCCGACGAGGCGCGTAAGGCCCGCGGATCGAAGGCGCTGGTCAACCGCGACATCGTCCGCTTCGTGACCGCCGGAACGCTGACCGAGGAGGCGCTCCTCGAGCCGCGCCGGGCCAACGTGCTCGCCGCGGTGTGCGAGGTGCGCGGGGCTTGCGGGGTAGCGAGCGTCGACATTTCGACCGGGCGGATGACGCTCGAGGAATGCGCCCAGGGGGAGCTGGCGGCGGTGCTCGCGCGGCTCGGCCCGAGCGAGACCGTCGCGCCCAACGATTGGGCTGACGCGCCGGAGGGCACGATTGGCCGGCCGCGGCAGGGTTTTGCCAGCGACAACGGGGCCGAGCGGCTGAGCAATGTCCACCGGGTGGCGACGCTCGATGGGTTCGGCCGCTTCAGCCGCGCGATGCTCGCGGCCGCGGGCGGCCTGCTCGCCTATCTCGAGCATGTTGGC
>JBHWTG010000146.1:0-5066 GCA_043427735.1 Tsuneonella sp.
GCATATAATCGTAAATCTCGGTGACGGTCGCCACGGTCGAACGCGGGTTGCGGCTGGTGGTCTTCTGCTCGATCGAGATCGCGGGGCTGAGCCCGTCGATATGCTCGACATCGGGCTTTTGCATCATCTCGAGGAACTGGCGCGCGTAGGCGCTCAGCGATTCGACGTATCGGCGCTGACCTTCGGCGTAGATTGTGTCGAAAGCGAGCGATGATTTTCCACTTCCCGACAGCCCCGTGATCACGATCAGCGCATCGCGCGGCAGATCGATATCGATGCCCTTGAGGTTGTGCTCGCGCGCGCCGCGGACGGAAATGTGGCTCAACGACATAGGCGAGACGTGTTCCGGTTTCGTTCGGGTAAAGTCAAGATCCGCGCCGAGCGATCCCCCGGCCGGCTGGCGCGATGTGGGGCCCGCGGGCGCGAATGCAACGCACGAGCGCGGCCGCTGCTGCCCCTGGCCGATCCGCTCTAGGGGCCACCCCCTAGAGCGGCGGCGGCTGGGACTTAACCGAGATTTAGTAAACCCCCGGCAGGGTCTCGGGCGGGACAGATGCCGGATGGCGAAACGCATCACCTTCGACGAGCGCGGCCTGTGCGTGGTCGAGCGCGACGCCGCGTGGGAGGCGGAGACCGCGCGCGAGATGCTGCGCGCGCTCGGCGGGGTCGAGCAGCGCTCGATGTTCGCCAACCTGGCCTCGTTCGTGGTCGCTACGGTCGGCGCAGTCATGCTGCCCAACGCGCAGGCGTTCGTGCTCCCGCTCGCGGGGCGGATGGTCGCGCTGCTGGTCGCGCGGGCGGCGTTCGTGAACCTGCGGCGGAAGCTCGCCGCGGGGCTCGACCATCGCCGCGCGCTCGGCTGGCTCACCGCCGCACTGCTACTCGCTGGAATGAGCTGCGCGCCAGTGCTCACCCCGATTCTGATCGAGCCCTACATTCACCCGGCGCGAATGGTTGTCGGCGGCAGCGTGCTGATCGGGGTCACGCTCGCGCTCAGCCTGTTATCCCCGCTGCCGCGGCTGGCGTCCGTCTATGCGGCCGGCTTCGTGGGCACGTTCGCGGTCATCATGGTGGCCGCGCAGGGCTGGCACGGCGCAGCCGTCGTCCTGGCGCTGTGCGGCCTGCTGTCGATCGTGCTGTTCTACGGCATCGCCACCTCGATCTACCAGCGGCAGACGGCCGAGACGATCATCGAGAACCGCCGGCTGAGCGAGGAGCTGGCGGATTCGCTCTCGCACGCCGAATTCCTCGCCTACCGCGATCCGCTGACCGGCCTACTCAACCGGCGGGCCTTCTTCCAGCAGGGCGCGGGCGAAGGCGCCCTTCGCGTGCGCCATGTGCTGACGATCGATCTCGACCGTTTCAAGGCGATCAACGACCGCTTCGGCCACGCCATGGGCGACACCGTGCTGGTCAGCGTGAGCAACGCGCTGCGTGCGGTGCTGCAGCGGGTCAGCGCCGGCGAGCATAGCGCCGCGCGGCTCGGGGGCGAGGAGTTCGCGGTGGTGCTCGACATCGCCGACGAGTCGCTGGCGGCGTCGGTGGCGGAAATGGTCCGGCACACCATCGCGCTGGTCGCGCGCGACATCGGCGAGGCGGGCCTGACCACCACGGCCTCGATCGGCCTGTCGGCGTGGCTGCCGGGTCAGCCGCTCGACGACGTGCTCAGCAGCGCCGACGCCGCGCTCTACCGCGCCAAGGCGCGCGGCCGCGACCGCGTGATCCGCGCCGCCGCCTAGTCTCCGTATCGGCTTTGGCGCTGCCCGCGAGCACGGGGAGGGAACCCGGGATCGTTTCGCTCGTTGTCGGTCCCGAGGCGACCGGCGATCTGCGGTGCGTCGCAAATCGTCCTCGCAAAGTGCCGGTCGCCCGTCTTTCAACCCTGGAAGAGAAAGGCACGATATATGGCACTGGGATATCTCGCCCCTTATCGCCGACCTGGCTCAGGGGGCTCGCTGTTCGACCTGCATCGGCAGATGAACCGGCTGTTCGACGACTTGTTCGATCAGGACGGCGATAGCGGATTCTACGGTCGCGCGGGAATCGCCGCGCCGGCGCTCGACATTCACCGAGACGACGACCGGATCGAGATCACCGCGGAGTTGCCGGGGGTGAAGGAGGAAGACATCGACCTCACCGTGCAGGACGGCGTCCTCACTCTGCGTGGCGAAAAGAAGGCCTCCCGCATCGACGAGCAGCGCGGTTATTCGGAGCGCAGCTACGGCAGCTTCGAACGGCGCATTACGCTCCCTCAGGATGTCGACGAGAACGCCTGCTCGGCGGATTTCGCCGACGGCGTGCTCACCATCACGCTGCCGATCAACGCGGAGAAGACGCGCGGCAAGCGCATTCCGCTCGGCAGGTCGCGCACCGCGGGCGCCGAGCGCGACACGCGCATGATCGCGCAGCAGGAGCGCCCGGGCGCCGCGCAGCGCGAGCAAGCGAAAGAGAAACAGGCCGAACCCGCCTGACCGGGCTCACCGACTTGGGCCGGCGCCCGGTGCGCCGGCCCGCATTCGTGGTCCGTGCGTTCGCGGCCCGCGCGCCGTTCGTCGAGCGGCGAGCCGCGTTCATCGAGCCTTCCTCGCCGCCCGGGCAGCGGGCGGTTTCAGCGGCAACCGCATTGGCGCGAGGGTCGGCCGAACCTCGGCTGCGCGCCGGCAGGGGAACATTCGATGACTTTCGCCAGGATCGCACTGACCACCGCCTCCGCGCTCGCGCTCGCCGTCGGGCTCGCCTCGCCCGCTGCCGCGCAGGACGCGGAGTCGCAGGACAACCAGCAGATCGTCGTCACCGGCCGCGCGGCGATCGGCGATTACGGCCTCGACCTCACCACCCGCGACCTGTCGGCGCAGCCGGGCGACGATTTCGAACGCTACGCCAGCGGGGCGTGGATCGACCGCACCGAGATTCCGTCGGACAAGCCCTCGGTCGGATCGTTCGTCGATCTGGCCGAGCAGGCGCAGAAGCAGGTCCAGGGTCTCGTCGCCGGCCCCGCCGCGGCGCAGACCAAGTACGGCATGGCCTACGCCGCGTTCATGGACGAGGCGGCGGTCGAGCGCGCCGGGATCGCCCCGCTGATGGCCGACATCGCGGCGGTCCGCGCGCTCGGCGACAAGAGCGAGTTCGCCCGCTTCATGGGCTCGACCTACGACAAGTTCGGCACCACGCTTTTCGGCGGCGGGCCCTATGCCGACACCGCCAACCCCAACGTCAACGTGCTGTGGTTCGGCCACGCCGGCCTCGGGCTGCCCGAGCGCGATTATTACCTCAAGGCCGATTTCGCCCGGCAGCGCGCGGCTTACCAGAGCTATATCGAGCGCACCTTGCGCGCGATCGGCGTGCCCCAGCCGGCCGCTGCCGCGCAGGAGGTGATGGCGTTCGAGACGTATGTCGCGCAGCTTCACTGGCCAGTCGACCAGCGGCGCGACATCGGCCGGATCAATAACCCGATGTCGACCGCCGAACTGGCTGCCTACGCCCCCGGGATCGACTGGGCGGCGTACTGGCAGGGCGCGGGCATCGCGCCGCAGGACCGCATCATCGTCACCGAGAACACCGCGATCAAGGCGCTCGCCGAGCTTTACGCCAACACCGATCTCGACACGCTCAAGCTGTGGCAGCAGTTCCACGTCGCCCACCAGGCGTCGCCGTATCTACACAGGAAGATGGTCGACAGCCGGTTCGCCTTCACCAGCACTTTGTCGGGGGTGACCGAGCAGCAGCCGCGCTGGAAGCGGGCGATCACCAACGTCAACGGCGGGCTCGGCGAGCTGGTCGGCAAGGCCTATGTCGACGAATACTTCCCGGCGATCGCCAAGCAGCGGATGGAAGACCTTGTCCGGAACCTCAAGCTGGCGATGGCCGACCGCATCCGCGGCAACGACTGGATGGGGGCGGCGACCAAGGAGGCCGCGCTCGAGAAGCTAAGCCGGATGGAAGTGATGGTCGGCCACCCCGACGAGTTCCGCAACTACGATGCGCTGCAGGTTTCGCCCACCAGCCTCTACGCCAACGTCAGGAATGCGACCAAGTTCAACGCGGACTATCAGATGGCCGACCTCGGCAAGCCGGTCGACCGCAAGAAATGGGCGATGAACCCGCAGACGGTGAACGCCTACAACGGCGGGCTGGAGAACAAGATGGTGTTCCCGGCCGGCATCCTGCAGCCGCCGTTCTTCGATCCGTATGCCGATCCGGCGGTCAACTACGGTGCGATCGGGGTGGTGATCGGGCACGAGATCAGCCACGGGTTCGACGATCAGGGCCGCAAGATCGACGCCAGCGGCGCGGTGCGCGACTGGTGGACCCCGCAGGACGCCGCGCGGTTCGAGGCCGAGGCGAAGAAGTTCGGCGCGCAGTACGCCAAGTACGAGGCGGTGCCCGGTGCGTTCGTCAATCCCGAGCTGACGATGGGCGAGAACATCGCCGACCTCGCCGGGGTGCTGGTCGCCTACGACGCGTACCACAAGTCGCTCGGCGGCAAGCCCGCGCCGGTGATCGACGGGCTTACCGGCGACCAGCGGTTCTTCCTCGCCTATGCCCAGGTCTGGCGCTCGAAGGCGCGCGAGGACAGCTTGCGCAGCCAGGTGACGACCGACCCACACAGCCCGGAACGCTGGCGCACGATCGGCCCGCTGCGCAACGTCGATGCATGGTACCAGGCGTTCGGCGTCAAGCCGGGCGATGCGATGTACATCCCGCCCGAGGAACGCGCGCGCATCTGGTAAGCCGCGCGGGCCGCGCCTAGCTGGGGCCGATGGCCCGCCTGTTCGTCTCGCTGCGCCCGCCCGCGCCGGTGCGCGACGCACTGCTCGATGCCGAAGGCGGGGTCGAGGGCGCGCGCTGGCAGGCGGACGACCAGCTGCACCTGACGCTGCGCTTCGTTGGCGAGCTCGATCGGCGCGGCGAAGCCGATCTGGTCGCGGCGCTCGGCGGGGTCATCGCCGCACCGTTCAGCCTGGCGGTGCGCGGCGCCGGGCATTTCGAACGGCGCGGCCGGCCGCACGCGCTGTGGGCCGCGCTCGCACCCTCTGCGGAGCTCGACCTGCTCCAGCGGCGACAGG
>JBHWTG010000147.1:0-3761 GCA_043427735.1 Tsuneonella sp.
CGCGTCGAGCTCCTCGCGCAATCGCTCCGCGACCGGCTCGGGATCGGGCATCCTGAGGCCGGGCGCCGCCTCCAGCACGATGCGCGCCAGGTCATCGACGATCCCGGCCACCTTCGCCTGCGCATACGGATGGAACGCGTAACCTGCCCGCTCCGCCGCGGCGAGCTGCGCCTTGTTGCGCCAACCGGCCAGCCGCTTCGGGGTCGGACTGTCGAGGAACAAGGTCAGTCCGAACAGCTTCTCGACCGTCGCCTCGACCTCCGGGCGCAGCGCATCGACGATCCGCGCGAGCCGCCGCGCCTCGCGCGACTGGCGGTCGAGCAACTCGAGGTTGTCGCGGATCGGTTGCTCGCGCGGGATGGTCGAAAGCGAGCCGAGGATCGCGGCGAAGAACCCCACCGGGCGATCGATCCGCTCTTCCAGCGAGCCGAACCGGTCGGGTCGCGGGTCGATGTACACGAACCGGCGGTCGACCTCGCGCTGCGCGGGGCGCGCGGGAAGCGCCGCGCGCGCGGCCGCGAACGGGGCGTTGATGAGGACCGATCCGTCGATCAGCGAGACATGCCGTTCGGTGCCTTGACGCACATGCACCGGCATCACCCGCGCCAGGAACGCGCCGCGCCCGCGCCACTCGCGATCGCGCGCGGCGGCAAGCGCGTCGATTTCGCCCAGTTGAAGCGGCGGAAATGCGCCCGGAAAGCTCGCGGTGGCGCGCGCGGCCAGCGTCAGCTCGAGCGGGTCGGCAAGGTCGGCCCCGCCGGCCGCCGGCACCGGACTGCGGAAGGCGATCGGCATGCGATGCTCGCTTTCCTCGACGGTCGGCGGGCTGTGCAGGCGCAGCCGGGAGAGGTAGCCGCGAAAATCGGTGGCGGTGACGAACAGGTCGAGCGGGTGCCCGGGAGGCAGCAACGGGGCCTCGGTCCGGCTCGCGGCCATTGCCGCCAGCCCGTCGTAGAGCAGCGCCGAGAACCCCGCGCCCGAGAACGGCGGCTCGAACCAGCGCCCGCGGATGAGGTGCGAAACCTTGCGGCGCACCTCGTCGCGGGTCTCGGGAGCAACGCTTTCGCTGACCGCGTTGCCCGGGCGCCGCAGCAGCCACCACACCAGCGGCATCGCCCACAGCTTGGCCGCGCGCGACCACGGCCGCGCCTTGGGATCGAGCAGCCGTTCGACGTCCGCCTCGCCGAGCCACAACTCGGTCAGCGGCTCGAGGCTCTGCCCCGAGTGGATCGCCTGCGCGAGGAAGACCGCGTTGATGCCGCCGGCACTGGCGCCCGTGACGATGTCGGGCAGCACGCGCAGCCGCAAGCCGTGGCGGGCCTCGATATGCGCGAGCAGCTCGCGGTAGACCGCATGCACCCCGCCGGCCTCCGCCGACCCGCCGGCGAGGTGGTCGCGGCTCGCGCGGGCGAGGTGCCAGAGCTCCTTGGTGACCCCGTGCATGTACACCGCGAGGCTGATCCCGCCGTAGCAGATGAGCGCGATCCGGAGCTCCTTCTGGCGCATGGAAGACCTCTGCCGGGCAACGCACGCGAAGGCAATTGCGTTCTGGCAATGTTCCGGTTAGCGATGCGGCGATGGTCAAGACCAAGCGGCGATACGTGTGCCAGGCGTGCGGCGGGGTGAGCAGCCGCTGGCAAGGGCAGTGCGCCGACTGTGCCGAGTGGAACACCCTGGTCGAGGACGCGCCGGCGACCGTATTCTCGATGAAGCACGACCTGTCGAGCGGCGGCCGCGCGATCGCGTTCGAGGCGCTCGATGCGCCGTCCGAGCCGCTGGTGCGCCTGCCGACGGGCCTCGCGGAGTTCGATCGCGCGCTGGGCGGCGGGCTGGTGCCGGGCTCGGCGGTGCTGATGGGCGGAGACCCCGGGATCGGCAAGTCGACCCTGCTGCTGCAAAGCGCGGGCGCGGTCGCCGGGCGGGGGTTGCCGGTGGTCTATGTCAGCGGTGAGGAGGCGGTCGGCCAGGTGCGCATGCGCGCGGGGCGGCTGGGCCTTGCCAACGCGCCGATCAAGCTCGCCAGCTCGACGAGCGTGCGCGATCTCCTGACCACGCTCGGCACGATGCGTCCGCCCGCGATGCTGGTGATCGATTCGATCCAGACGATGCATTCCGATACCATCGAAGGCGCGCCGGGAACGGTCAGCCAGGTGCGCGGCTGCGCGTTCGAGCTGATCCGCTACGCCAAGGAGAACGACGTCGCGCTGGTGCTGGTCGGCCATGTCACCAAGGATGGCAGCATCGCCGGCCCGCGCGTGCTCGAGCACATGGTCGACGTGGTGATGAGCTTCGAGGGCGAGCGCAGCCACCAGTACCGCATCCTGCGCGCGCTCAAGAACCGCTTCGGCGCGGTCGACGAGATCGGGGTGTTCGCGATGGAAGGCGCGGGTCTCGCCGAAGTGGGCAACCCGTCGCTGCTGTTCCTCTCGGGGCGCGACGAGCCGCTCGCCGGCAGCGCGGTGTTTCCCGCGCTCGAGGGCACGCGGCCGGTGCTGGTCGAGATCCAGGCGCTGATCGTGCGCCTGCAATCGGGCGCGACGCCGCGCCGCGCGGTCGTCGGGTGGGACAGCGGGCGGCTGGCGATGCTGCTGGCGGTGCTCGAATCGCGCGGCGGGCTCAATTTCTCCTCGGCGGAGGTCTATCTCAACGTCGCCGGCGGATATCGCCTGTCGGACCCGGCGGCCGATCTCGCGGTGGCGGCGGCGCTTGTCTCGGCGTTGGCGGACAAGCCGCTGGAAACGCACGCGGTCTGGTTCGGCGAAATCTCGCTCGCCGGCGAAATTCGCCCGGTGGCGCACGCCGGGTTGCGGATGCGCGAAGCCACCAAGCTCGGCTTCGGCACCGGCTACGGGCCGGCCGAGGCCGATCCGGGTTCATCCGGACTTAACTATCGCGGGCTACGCCGGCTGGCCAATCTCGTTGACCGGGTGCTGGCATCGGCATAGCAAGGCCGGGATCGCGAATGACGGGTTTCGATCTCATCGTATTGCTGGTCGTCGCAGTGGCGGCGGTCGGCGGTTTCATGCGCGGCTTCGTGCAGGAAGTGCTGTCGCTCGCCGCCTGGGCGGTGGCGATCCTGGCGATCCACAATCTGCACACCCCGCTGTACAACTGGCTGGTGCCCAACGTCGGTAATCCCACCGGGGCGGCCACGCTGGCGTTCGCGGTGCTGCTGCTGATCCCCTACGCCGGCATGAAGCTGATCGCCGGGCGCCTCGGCGAAAGCACGCGCACCTCGCTGCTCGGGCCGATCGACCGGGTGCTCGGCTTCGGCTTCGGCGCGATCAAGGGGGCGATCGTGGTGACCTGCGCCTTCGCCCTGCTGGTGCTCGGCTACGACGCGGCGTGGGGCATCGCCGGCCGGCCCGACTGGATCAAGCAGGCGCGCACGTATCCGCTGGTCAATGCGAGCGCCGACGCGCTGGTTCAGATGATCCAGGACCGGGACCAGGCGCGGCGGGCCAATGAGGTCAAGATCCGCGGCTCCTCGTCGTGAGCGCACAACGCGGCGGGGCGCTTTACACGCCCGAATTGCTAGGGCTGGCGGTCTCGCTGGCCGAGCGTCCGCTCGACCCGGCGATGCCGATCGCCGGGGAGGCGCGCTCGCGCACCTGCGGCAGCACCGTGCGGTTGACCTGCGCGCTCGACCGGGGCGGACACATCGAGCGGGTGGGCCTGCAAGTGTCGGCGTGCGCGGTCGGCCAGGCCGCCGCGGCTTTGTTCGCGGGGGCGGCCAAGGGCGCCGATCGCGCGGCGACAGG
>JBHWTG010000148.1:0-8749 GCA_043427735.1 Tsuneonella sp.
GAACTCGCTTCCACGCCGCCGAGGAGCGCGCGCGGGCGCTGCTCCCGGCCGGCCTGCGCGCGCCGCTGTTCGGCGCGCTGGGGAAGGCTTGGCCCAAGGCCGACTGGGCGCCCCGGGCGCTGCGCGCAAAGGCCACCTTCCAGTCGCTCGCCGCGACGGGCGAGGCCGGGTATGCGCGCGCGCTGGCGGTCACCCCGCCGGAAATCCGCCGCAGCCTCTATTCCTCCGGGTTCGCCCGCGAGCTCGACGGCTATCGCGCCGAGCAGCCGCTTGTCGACATGATGCGCGAGGCGCCCGCGCGCTCGGGCCTCGACCGGGCGCAATACGCGGACCTCAAGTTCTGGCTGCCGGGCGACATCCTCACCAAGGTCGACCGCACCAGCATGGCGGTCAGCCTCGAGGCGCGCGAGCCGCTGCTCGACCACCGGCTGGTCGAGTTCGCGGCCGGCCTCCCGGAAGGCCTGCGGATCCGCCGGGGGCAGGGCAAGTGGTTGCTCAAGCGGGCGATGGAGCGGTACCTGCCGCGCGAGGTGCTCTACCGGCCCAAGCAGGGCTTCGTCACCCCGATCGCGCAGTGGCTGCGCGGCCCGCTCGCAAGCGAGGCGCGCGGCATCGCCCGCGGCGCCGCGCTCGCGCGGACCGGGTGGTTCGACGGCGACCGCATAGCCGCGCTGGCCGAAGCGCACATCTCCGGGCGCTCCGACCACTCGCGGCTGCTGTGGCAACTCCTGATGCTCGACCGCTCGCTGGCGGGGCTCAAGGTGGCTTGACGAAGCTTTCAATCGAGGCCCGGACAGGCTGAGACTGGCGAAGCGAGAGCTGATGGGACAACGGTGCCGCGCTACGGGCGAGCTCAGTGCAGCGTCACGGATGCACCCTTCGCAAGCTCGGGGTGAGCGGAGGGTGGGACGATGGGCTGCCTTACCGGGTGTCCACCAGCACGAGCTCGGCATCGTCGATCGCCTCGACGACGATCTCGCGCTCCCCGGTGATCGCCACCCCGTCGCGCGCATTCGCCTCGGCGCCGTTGACGCGGTAGCGGCCCTCGACCGCCACCAGGTACTGGTGGCGCGCCGGGTCGGCGGCGAAGGCGGCGCTTTGGCCGGCCTTGAGCGTGGTCGCCATCACCTTCGCGTCGGCGCGGATCGGCAAGGCGCCGTCGGCCCCCGGCGTGCCGCTGGCCAACACGACCCAGCCGCCGGCCCGGCTGTCGCGGGGAAACTCGCGCGTGCCCCAGCTCGGGCTCTCGCCCGCGCGGTCGGGGATGATCCACAGCTGGAACAGCGTCGTCGGCTCGTCTTCCAGATTGTATTCGGCGTGGGTGATGCCGGTGCCGGCGCTCATCACCTGCACGTCGCCCGCCGTCGTCCGGCCCTGGTTGCCGAGCGAATCCTGGTGCGTGATCGCCCCCGAATGGACGAAGGTGACGATCTCCATGTCGCGGTGCGGGTGCGGGGGAAAGCCGCTGCGGGCGGCGATGTGGTCGTCGTTCCACACGCGCAAGGCGCCCCAGCCCATGCGCGCCGGATCGTGGTAGTCGGCGAAGCTGAAGTGAAAGCGGGTATCGAGCCAGCCGTGGTTGCGGTGCGCGAGACTCTCGCGCGGGCGGATGTCGATCATGTCGGGTTGCCTGCCTCGGCGGGGTGTTGCCGCCGGAATGAAGGCGATGTGGGGCGGACCTGGTGCCGGTTCAAGTGGCCCGACCCTGATCCTCTGTCGGCGGCCCGGACATGATCGGGGCCGGTGCTTTTCCGCAGGGCGCGTCGCCAGGATAAGCACCACCTCGGGTCAAGCCCGGGGCGACGGCCCATCGAGTGTCGCGCTACCCCACCCCGTGCCCATGCGCCATGTAAGCGGCGCTGCGCATCTCCTCGAGCCGGCTGACGGTGCGGGCGAACTCGAACGCACCGTCGCCCGCGCGGTAGAGCCCAGCCGGCTCCGCGGCGGCGGTGGCGAACAGCTTGACATTGTGCTCGTAGAGCGCGTCGACCAGCTTGGTGAAGCGGATCGCCTCGTTGCGGTTTTCCGGGCCCATCACCGGAATGCCGACGACGATGACGGTGTGATAGGCCCGCGCGATCGCCAGATAGTCCGCCGCGCCGCGGTTTTCGCCGCACAGCCGCTTGAAGCTGAACACCGCGACGCCCTTGAGGCTCTTGGGCACGTGCAGCGTCCGCCCGCCGCCGCCCCCATCCTCGCCGGAAACGTCGAGCTCCGCGCTCGGCACGTGCGCTGCGTCCTCGGGCTTGTAGTCGGTCAGGCGGAAGAACGCCTCGCGCACCTGTGCGGTCGCGGCATCGCCCAGCGGCGAATGCCAGGTCGGCATGCCCGCCAGGCGGTCGAGCCGGTAATCGACCGGTCCGTCGAGCGCGATCACGTCCATCCGCGCCTCGACCAGCTCGATGAACGGCACGAACAGCGACCGGTTGAGCCCGTCCTTGTAGAGGTCGCGCGGCGGCCGGTTGCTGGTGGTGACCACGGTCACCCCTTGATCGACGATCAGCGCGGTGAACAGCCGGGCCATGATCGCGGCATCGGCGGTGTTGGTCACCACCATCTCGTCGAACGCCAGGCAACGCACGCCCTCGGCGATGCGTGCGGCCACCGGCGGGATCGGGTCGCCGGCCTCGTTCGCGCGCTCCTCGCGGAGCAGCCGGTCGACCTCGAGCATGAAGGCGTGGAAATGGACCCGGCGCTTTTCGCCGATCGCCAGGGTCTCGACGAACAGGTCCATCAGCATCGACTTGCCGCGCCCGACGCCGCCCCACAGATAGACGCCGCGCGGCGGCGCGCGGGTGCGGCCGAACAATGCGCCAAGCCAACCGCGTCCCGCGCTCGATTCCAGTTCTGTCTGCAGCCGATGAAGCGCTTCATTGGCACGTCGCTGGTCGGGGTCCGGGCGCAATTCGCCCGCCGCGATCAGCGCATCGTAGCGCGCGAGCAGGCCGCTCATGCTGCGGCGCGCGGCTTCATCTTGCGCACGATGCCCGAGAACGAAGCGACCGGGTCCGCCTCCTGGACCACCTCGCCGCGAATGAACACCAGGCTGCCGGTCTCGCGCACGATCTCGCACACCGCGTCGAGCGGCCGGCGCGGATCGCCGCCGCCGACGAACTGGGTCGACAGCTCGATCGTCACCGAAGGCCCGGCGTTGCCCGTCCCGATGGTGTGCATCGTGGTGAACAGGCTGATATCGATCAGCGCCAGCGTCACCGCGCCGTGGACGATGCCCTGCAGGTTCTCGTGCCGCCGCTCGGGAAACATCCGCAGGCGGCTGCGGCCGTCGGGATCGACGCGGGTGATGAGCTTGCCCATCACCGCGCCGTTGAAAATCGTCTGGTCTTTGAGGTTCCAGTGCCGCCAGCCGGGGTTTTCCGGATCGGGCCCGTGCTCGAATACCTCGTCCTTCAGCGCCACGTCCGTCAGCCGTGCTTCTCGACCTGCAGCTTCTTGATTTCGGCGATCGCCTTGGCCGGGTTGAGGCCCTTGGGGCAGACGTTGGCGCAGTTCATGATCGTGTGGCAGCGATAGAGCCGGAACGGATCCTCGAGCTGATCGAGCCGCTCGCCGGTCATCTCGTCGCGGCTGTCTGCGAGCCAGCGATACGCCTGGAGCAGGATCGCCGGCCCGAGGAACTTGTCGCTGTTCCACCAGTAGCTCGGACACGCGGTCGAGCAGCAGGCGCACAGGATGCATTCGTAGAGGCCGTCGAGCTTCTCGCGCTGCTCGGGGCTTTGCAGCCGCTCCTTGCCCGAAGGAGTCGGCGTGACGGTCTGCAGCCACGGCCTGATCGAGGCGTACTGCGCGTAGAAGCGCGAGAAATCGGGGACCAGGTCCTTGATCACGTTCATCGCGGGCAGGGGGGTGATGCGCACCTCGCCCTTGAGGTCCTCGATCGCCGTCGTGCAGGCGAGCCCGTTGCGCCCGTCCATGTTCATCGAGCACGAACCGCAGATGCCTTCGCGGCACGAACGGCGGAAGGTCAGCGTCGGGTCGATCTCGTTCTTGATCTTGATCAGCGCGTCGAGCACCATCGGCCCGCACTCGTCGAGGTCGATCTCGAACGTGTCGTAGCGCGGGTTCTCGCCGCTGTCGGGGTCGAAGCGATAGATCTTGAATCGCTTCACCCGCCCGCCGCCCGCGGCCGTGTGCGCGCGGCCCTTGCCGGTGATCTTCGAATTCTTCGGCAGCGTGATAGTGGCCATCGGCGCGCGGATCCTCGCGGGGTAACGTGCGGCCTATCTAGCGGCTGGCGGCGCGGGGGCAAGGGCGGGGCGCGATGCGAGACATGACAATTGCGCACCGCGCTTTCCTTCGCGCGCAATTGCCCCTACGGCGCGCGCGCCGATGAGCGCCCCCGCCGAGACCCCCGAAAACATCGACAATCGCCGGGTCGCGCGCGACCTCGGCACGTCCTCGCTCGCACGGCTCGCCGGGGTGATCGAGGTGGTCGCGCAGCCGCTTTACGTGCTGATGTACGGGCTCGCCTCGTTCGGGCTCTATGCGGTGCTGTGGAGCATCGTGAACCTGGTCGAGAACTTCGCCGACCTGGGCATGACCAGCGCGATGCAGCGCACGGTGCCGCAGGCCGCCAGCCGGCGGGAGCAGGCGCACGCGTTCAGGGCCGCGCTGATCCTGGGCGTGCTGCCGTGCCTCGCCATCGCGATCGGCGCGGCGGTGTTCGCGCACGAGGTCGCCCACCTGTTCAACGCCGCGCCGGAGGACGAAGAGCGGCTGGCGGGCGCGATCCGCATCTTCGCCTGGGCGCTGCCGCTGTGGGCCTTCGTCGAGATCGCAACCTCCTCGCTCCGCGCGCAGCGGCTGTTCGGCCCGGAGATCCGCCTGCGGGTGTTCTGGGAGCAGATCATCCGCCTGGTGTTCGCCACGGTCTTCTGGCTGCTCGGGTGGGGCTTCATCGGGCTGCTCGCCGCGCATCTCGTCTCGCTGGCGGTGACCGCGCTGCTCGCGGCGCGGCTGTCGCTCCAATACTTCAGCGTGGACGATCTGCTGCGCGGCAAGGCCGAAGGACCGATCTTCTGGGAGACCGCGCGCGCGGGCCTCGCGATCATGCCCACCAACCTGTCGCAGCGCTTCTACAGCGACGGCGGCGTGATCGCGCTGAACTGGCTGCTGCCCGGCACGGCCGGTGCGGTCGCGGCGGGCCTGTTCACCATCGCCCGCAAAATCTCGAGCCTGATACAGGCGATTCGCCTGGCGTTCGCCTACGTGCTGTCGCCACTGACCTCGGCCCTGGCGCGCGGCGCGCGCGACGAGGTCCGCTCGATCTACGGGTTCGCCACGGGGGTGCTGGCCGCGATCGCGCTGCCTGCGGGCCTGGTGCTCGCGGCGGGCGCGCCCGCGGTGCTGTCGCTGTTCGGCAAGCAGGCGGACCCGGCCGTGCCGGCGGTGATGATCCTGGTCGGATCGCGCATCGTCGAAGCGCTGGCGGGAGCGGCGCAGCCGATCCAGCAGGTCATCTCGAGCTACCGCGCGCAGCTCATCGCCGCCAACACCGGAATGGTGGTGGCGGTGATCGTGGGCTGGCTGCTGCTTCCCGAATGGGGTCTCACCGGGATGGCCATCGCGGTGACCAGCGGGCTGTGCACGGGGGCCATCCTGCCGGTGTTCCAGATGTGGTGGGACGAGGGGCTGAGCCCCTTCTCCGACCATTTCGGCCGCACGATGCTGGTCACCGTCGCGGTCGCCGGGATCGCCGCCGCGCTCGCCTGGCTCGCCAACCTGCTGCCCGACGAGGTCGCGGTCCCGACGATCCTCCTGCTGATGCTCGGCTCGACCTGGACCGCCTGCCGCTTCGCGCTGCCGCTCGCGGATCGCCAGGCGCTCGGCAAGCTCGGCCGCACGCTCCGACTGGTGTGACGCAGCCTTCCATCGACTGGAAAAACCGCTAGAGGGCGTGCGGATCGCCGGCGGTCCGCCGGCCACTTGGACACTTCGATGTATCAGCACGAGCTCGCGCGCAGCGGCAAGGTTCTTTTCGTGATCCGCGGCGCCTACATCTACGCGATCATCCTTGGCGCGATTGCGATCATGTGGGCGAGCCGGGATTTCGGCCCGTTCGAGAGCGAGATCGCCGACCGTGCCTGGTTCGCGGCCGGGTTCGCCATCGCGACGCTCGGCGCGGCGATCCGCATTTTCACCAGCGGCTGGGCGGCGCTCGGCACCTCGGGGCGGGTGAAGGCCGCGGCCGAGGCGGCCGAGCTCAACACCACCGGGCCCTATTCGCTGGTGCGCAACCCGCTCTACGTCGGGCGGATCGTCAATTACACGGGCATGGCGATGCTCAGCGGCAGCTGGGGTTACGCGGCGGTGGTGCTGCTGCTGTCGATCCTGATCTACGAGCGGGTGTCGATCTACGAGGAGGAATTCCTGCGCGGCAAGTTCGGCGAGGCGCACGCCGCCTGGGCGAAAGACGTGCCCGCGCTGCTTCCCCGCCTGCGCGGCTGGGTCGCCCCGAGGTACAAGTTCTGGTGGAAGCGGATGATCTGGCGCGAGCGGCAGAAGGTGTTTCTGCTCGCCACCTCGCTCGCGGGCGCACTGTTCGCCTACTACGGGTTCGACCTCGACGCGGTGCCGGCGAGCCGGATGTGGGTGCTGTACGGCTGGCTGGGGATCGCCGCGCTGTTCCTGCTGACCGAAATCGGCTCGTGGACCGGATACTACAGGGACATGCGGTGAGCGGGCGTTGGGCGATCTGGCGCCGCTGATCGCGATCGTCGGCGCCGACGGCTCGGGCAAGTCGACGCTGGCGGCGGACCTCGCCGCCGAGCTGAACCGCGAGCGGCCCACGCAGCACGTGTACCTCGGGCTCGGTTCGGGCGCCGTCGGACACAGGATCGCGGAGCTGCCGCTGATCGGGCCGCTTGTCGCTGCGCGCATCGAGCGCAAGGCGGCGCGCGCGCGGGACCCGAAGGGGAAGACTCCGGGCCTTGTGACAGCGCTGGCGATCTACTGGTTCTCGGCCCGGCGCAAGAAACGCTTCGACGCGATGATGGCGTTGCGCGGGCGCGGGGTCATGGTCATCACCGACCGCTATCCGCAGGTCGAGAGGGCGGGCTTCTATGACGGACCCGGTCTGTCGAGGTCGCGCGCCGAAGGGCGGTTCGTGCGCTGGCTGGCGGCGCGCGAGGCGCGGCTCTACGCCGAGATGGTGCGCCACATGCCGACGCTGGTGCTGCGGCTCAACATCGATGCGGACACCGCGCTCGCGCGCAAGCCCGAGCACGGCCGCGCGCTCGTCGAGGCGAAGATCGCGCTAACCCCGCTGCTGACTTTCGGCGGAGCGCCGATCGCGGAGATCGACGCGACGATGGATTATGCCGCCGAACGCGCGCTCGCCCGGCGGATGATCGATCAGGCTCTGGCGGCGGCCTGACGCGCTGCGAGGATCGTCTCGATCACCGCAATGTCGGCGGGCTTGTCGGCGTCGATACAGGCTTCGGCGGCGTTCATCGGCACGACCTGTGCCCCGAGCCCGAAGCGCGCGGCCGCGCGGGCGGCGAAAGTGTCGATGTCGATCAGCCGCAGCGCCGCGCCGGCGAGCAGGCCGGGCCCGAAGGCGCCGAGGAGGCGCAGGCCCTTCTTGCGGTCCTGCTCGAGCGACCGCCAGAATTCGACCAGCGGCAGCACCTGGCGCCCGCCCAGCAGGAACAGGTTGGCGCCCGACCACTGGCCGCCGCGAAAGCTGAGCCAGGTGCGGGCGGTCGAGATCCCGGCTTCCTGGAGCCGCGAGCGCTCGACCAGCCCGATCGCGACGTCGCGGCCGGCACCCTCGGCGAGGAACTGCGCGATCATCGCCGGGGTCAGCAACACGTTGTCGGCGGTGGTGACGAACAGCGGGCCGGGTGTTCCTTCGACCGCCTCGCGCACCGCATCCGCGATCGAGCCCGGCGAAGTGCGCCACCGGGCGTTACGCGACGCCCCGGCGATCCGCCGATCGGCGGCGAGCGGCGCTGTGTCCTGCGCGACGACGGTGATCGGCCCGACCTCCGGAGCCTCGGCAAGCGCCGCCAGCACGTGCGCGAGCATCGGCTTGCCGGCGATCGGCAGCAGCGCCTTGCTCGGCAGGCCGGTGCCGCCAAGCAGCGGGTCGCCGCCCGGCCGGGTTCCGGCGAGGACAAGCGTGGCGATCGGCTCGCTCATCGGGCTGATAGTGGTGCGGCGCGCGGCGTTAGGGGCACGGGCGCCGCACCATCATTGGCTCATTCGCCGAAGGTCCGCTGCCACCAGCCGCGTTTTGCCGCCTTGGGCTCGGAATCGCCATTGCTGTCGTTGGCGGCGACCGGCTCGAGCGGCTCAGGACCGGGCTCGGCAGAGGCTTCGGCAGCCGGTTCTGCCGGCGCCTTTTTCGCGCGCGACCGCTTGGGCTTGGCGGCCGGTTCCTCTGCCGGAGCAGCGGCTTCGGGCGGTGCCGGCTCCGCCTCGCTCGCCACCGGAGCCTTGCGGCGCGACCGCTTCGGCTTTTCCGCCTCGGCCGGCTTGGCCACGGCTTCTTCCGCTGCGGCCGGTTCGACCGCGGCCGGCTGGGCCTTCTTGCGCCGCGTGCGCTTGGGGGGCTGTTCTTCTTGCGGTTCGGCAACAGCGGAAACGCCGTCGTCGGTCGATCCGGCGACAACCGCGATGCTCTCCTCGACAGTGTCGCCGAGCGCATCGTCGAGCGCATCGGCGCCCTCGGCGGTCACCGTCTCGCCCTCGGCGCGGTCGTCGCCTTCGCCCCGTGCGCGGCCAGACA
>JBHWTG010000149.1:0-4355 GCA_043427735.1 Tsuneonella sp.
CGGCGCGGCGACCGCGCGGGCGCTCGCCGGCGCCGGCGCGCACGTCGTCCTCACCGCGCGCGACGTCAGGGCGCTCGAGACGGTGGAGGACGCGATCCACGCCGCCGGCGGCACCGCGACGATCGCCCCGCTCGACCTCGCCGAGCCCGACGGCATCCCGCGCCTCGCCGCGGCGATTGCCCAGCGGTGGGAGCGGCTCGACGTGCTGGTGCTCAACGCCGCGCATCTCCCCGCGCTGACGCCGGTGACGCAGGTCGATGCCCGGCAATTGAGCCAGGCGCTGACCGTCAACGTGCTGGCGACCCAGGCGCTGCTCGCGGCGTTCGATCCGCTGCTGAAGCGCGCCGCACACGCGCGGGTGATCGGCCTGACCAGCTCGGTCGGCAGCCAGCCGCGCGCGTTCTGGTCGGCCTATGCCGCCAGCAAGGCGGCGTTCGAGACGCTGCTCGACTGCTACGCGATCGAGGTCGAGAAGCTCGGCGACACGCGCGTGGCGATCGTCGATCCGGGGGCTACCCGCACCGCGATGCGCGCCAAGGCTTATCCGGGGGAGGATCCGGCGAGCGTCAAGCCGCCCGAGGACGTCGCGGCGCGGATCCTCGCGCTTCTCGCCGAGGACTTCGCCACCCGCCACCGCGAACGTGCTTAAAAGCGGCTTAACTAGTCCCCGCAACCGCCCGGAAAGCAGCGGCGCGGCACCGTCTTTGGCAGGGACGCCGTTCGAGACGGCAGCGAGGGCACGATCGAATGATCAACACGCACGAACGCTACGCCGTGGCCGCGCAGGAAGACCGCTGTTCGCCGCGAACCAAGATCAGCATTCCGGCGCAGTTGCGCGCCTCGGGCGGGCGACCCTTCCGCACGGTGGTGCACGACCTGTCGATCTCGGGCTTTTCGGCCGCGGCGATCAACCGGATGCACATCGGCCAGTTCTGCTGGCTGACCCTGCCGGGGCTCGAGTCGCTCCAGGCCGAAGTGATCTGGTGGGACAACTGCATCGCCGGCTGCGCGTTCTCGGAGCTGCTCAGCCCGATCGTGCACGACAACATCCTCGCACGCTACACAACCGGTGGGGTGTTCCGCCCGATCGCCTGACCGCGGCCCGCTAGCGCCCGCTTGCCGAGATCAGCTTGTCGATCAATGCGAGCCGCGCAGCCGACAGATCGCGGCCGGTCGCCCTGGGCCAGTTCGAGACGATCGCGATCACCAGCCGCCGCTCGGGCACGATGGTGATCGACTGGCCGAAGATGCCCTGCGCGCCGTAATTCCCGCCCGGATAGGCCCACCACTGGTAGCCGTAGCCATAGCCCGGGCCGGCAGGATGCCCCGCGCCGAAATCGACCTGCGGCGCGCCCGCGCTGGCGAACCATCCCGCCGGGACCGACGGCTGCCCGCCCTCGAGCGCGAACTGGCCGAACCGCGCGTAGTCGGCGAGCCGCAACGACAGGCAGCACCCGCCGATGTTGCCTCCCGTCAGGTCGCTCATCCAGAACAGGCCCCCGACAAAGCCCGCCGGATCGACGATCTTGCTCTTGGCGTAAGCGGCGAGCGACTGCCCGGTCGCTGCGGCCACGAGATCGCCGATGAGGTTGGTCTCGAGCGTCTTGTAAACCCACTTGCGCCCCGCCGGCGCCTCGCGGGTCAAGGTGCGGGCATACGTAACCGCCTGCGTTTCGCCGGCGACCGGCGCGATCTGCAGCATCCGCGCGACGTCGCTCGCCGGATCGGTGTAATCCTCGTTCCACTTGACCCCGGAGGTCATCGTCGCAAGCTGCTCGACGCTGACCCCGTCGTAAGCGGTGCCCGCGAGCCGCGGCAGGTACCTGGTCACCGGATCGTCCATGCTGGCGATGAACCCGTCGCGCACCGCGGCGCCGAGCAGCGTCGAGGTGAAGCTCTTGGCGACCGAGAAGCTGGTCCAGCGTTGCTCCGGCCGGAAGCCGAGGCCATACTTCTCGTAGCGCACCCGGCCATCCTGCAGCACCATGATGCCGGCCGCGTTCGACTGCGCGAGGTAGCCGTCGAGCGCCGCGGCGGTCGCGGAGTCGAAGGCGCTGCCGGCGGGCAGCGGGCGCGGCTTGGCCGCCGGCGCGACCTCGATTCCGGCGAAGAAGTCCTCCATCCGACGGAAACGGTCGGCGCGGGTCGCGTCGTCCCAGAACAGCACCTGCCGCTCGGCCAGCGCCAGCTCGGTGGCCGGCTGGGTGGCGCGAACCGGAACCTGCGCCGGGACTGTCGAGCAGCCGGCGAGCGCCAGCGCGATGAAAGCGGCCAATAGCGTGCGCATCATTCCCCCTTGATCAGCGTGACCTGGTGGACGTCGATCCCGCCACCGCGGAAGCCGCCCTCGCAATACATCAGGTAGTAGCGCCACAAGCGCACGAAGCGGTCGTCGAACCCGGCGGGCAGCCGGCCCTCGGCAGCGGCGCGGTCGAAGTTTTCGCGCCATAGCCGCAGCGTCTCGGCATAGTCCTGCCCGAAATCGATCTGGTCGCTCCACGCCAGGCCGCGCGCCTCGGCCAGCCGCCGGAACTCGCTCGCGCGGATCAGCAGGCCGCCGGGGAAGATGTAAGCCTGGATGAAGTCGGCGCTCTTCGCATAAGCGTCGAACAAGGTCTCCTTCATCGAGATGAACTGGATCGCCGCGCGCCCGCCGGGCTTCAGGTTGCGGGCGATGCAATCCATGAACGCCGGCCAGTATTCGCGCCCCAGCGCCTCGACCATCTCGACGCTCACGACCGCGTCGTATTGCCCGCGTGTGTCGCGGTAATCCTGCTTGAGGAAGCGCGGATTGGCGGGATCGGCGCTCCTGGCCCGGCACCAGGCGAGCTGCGCGTCCGACAGGCTGATCGCATCCACCCGCGCGCCGGCGCCGGCGGCAGCGTGGGCGAGCATGCCCCAGCCGCAGCCGATCTCGAGCAGCGTTCCGGCGCCCTCCACCCGGCCGAGGATCGCGGTCACTTTGGCGAGTTGGCCGTAGTCGAGCCGGTCGAGCCGCTGCTCGGCGCGCGAGGGCCCCACCGCGCGGGTGAACAGCGCGCTCGAATAGCACATGCTTCGGCCGAGCCAGGCGGCGTAGAAATCGTTGCCGAGATCGTAGTGCGCGTGGATGTTGCGTTGCGCGCCGGCCGGGGTGTTGCGGTTGAGCCAGTGCGCGAACCGCGCCGCCCAGCGGAACGGGCCGCGCGCGCGGCCGGTGTCGCCGAGCGTCTCTCCATTGGCCATGAACAACGCGAACACGGGTACCGGGTCGGGACTGGCCCACTCGCCGGCTTCCCACGCCTGGTACCAGCCGATCGAGCCGTTGGTGGCGAGCCGGAGCAGCGCGCGCCAGTCGCGGATCTCGACCTCGGCGGCGAACCCCGGCTGCCGGCCGCCGAGCAGCCGCGTGCTGCCGTCGGGCAGGTGGCCGAGGATCGAGCCGGTCTCGAGCCCCCCGTCGATCCGGTCGAGGATGCGGTGGAAGCCGGGGGCGAACAGGCGCGCGAGCAACCCCGGGCTGCGCTCGAACCGCGCGCCCGCATCCAGAAGGGAGCCGCCCCTGCCAAGCCCCGCCGCTCGCATGCCGTGTCTATGAACGCGAAGCCTGCCGTCTTCAACTAGTTGCGGGCGGCGCGAAAGGCGGCGAGCGCCCGCTCGCGCGCCTGCCGGTGGCCGATCATCTTCGGCGGATAGGCGCCGCGCCGCTCGTCGGGCGGATCGTGGATCTCGGTGTCGCTCAGCCCGGCGAGCTCGGGCACATGCTCGCGGATGTAGCCGGCGGCGGCGAACCTCGCGCTCTGCGCCAGCGGGCCCATGATCCGCACAAACATGTTGCTGTCGACCCCGGTGCCCGCCACCCACTGCCAGTTGACCCCGTTGTTGGCGTAATCGGCATCGACCAGGCAGTCGCGGAACCAGCGCTCGCCTTCGCGCCAGTCGATCAGCAGGTGCTTCACGAGAAAGCTCGCGGCGATCATCCGCACGCGGTTGTGCATCCAGCCGGTGCGCCACAGCTGGCGCATCCCGGCATCGACGATCGGGTAACCGGTCAGGCCCCGCTGCCAGGCGCGGAGGTCCGCCGCGACTTCCTCGCCCCCGCGCCAGATGCGCTCGAATCCCTCACGGTACGACCGGCGCGGATAGTCGGGGAACTGCGCGATCAGGTTCTGCGCGTAGTCGCGCCAGATCAGTTCCCGGGCGAAAGTCGGCCAGCCTCCCCCGCGACCCTGCAGCGCATGCCACACCTGGGCCGGCGACAGCTCTCCCCAGTGGAGATGCGGCGAGAGGCGCGAGGACCCGTCTTGCGAGGGCAGGTCGCGGCTCCCGCCGTAGTCGCCGACCCGCCCGGCCCATTGCGCGAGGCGCGCGACACG